>DMSR01000276.1 GCA_003457145.1 Bacillus sp. (in: firmicutes) | reverse complement strand
GCTGGCTAAAGTCATAACAGAAGTATCCATTCTCCTGGAAGCATTGGCTGCTAAGGAGGGTGTAATGGTAAATTCACAATTAGAATGGGGAGCATATGTTCATGCAGATCGCAACCAGTTTAAACAAGCTATGGTAAATATCATCAAAAATCGAATTGAAGCAACCGATGAGGGCGGACAAGTAACAGTTATCCAGAGGAGAATAGGCAATGAATCGTGCATAACCATAACCGATACTGGAAAAGGAATGAACAGTGATCAGCTTGCAAGGATTGGTACATTATTTTATACAACCAAAGATAAAGGAACGGGCCTTGGAACATCGGTTTCGATAAAAATCATCGAAGCCATGGGCGGGAAGATTTCCTTTAACAGTGAGCTGCATAAAGGAACTGAAGTGAGGATTCTTTTACCCTCATTCAGAGGCTCTCCTGCCAAGGAAGATATAGAGTTAAACAGCGCAATATAAAAACAGGCAATGTGGCTAATTTACTGCCCGCACTGGTCCATTGATTGCTGTTTTGAAGCTGCGAGATTTTCTTCGTTCTCATTTTATTGAAAAGGAACGCAATAGAAAAAGCGAACCGTGACCGGTTCGCTTTCGAGTAACTTGCTACTCCACAAGATGTATATTTTTCATCAATTATAAACTGTGCCGCGGTACATAATTCCACTTGACCATTTTTAAACCTAAACGACGCAAGCCCTACCTCTCTTGCATCCTAACGGCTCCGAAGCCGATCCAGTGTGAATAAGTTGTTACCTAAAAATAAAAGCAGAACGCCATTAAATGTTTACATTATAAATCGATGTGTTTCAAGTTACTTCTTAGTTTGGCGAAGCTTACTCATTATATTTCATTTTCCAACAGCTGTCAATAGTTTTCTCCCATATAATTGGCAACATAAAATAGTCATTTTTTGCGCAGGTTTTCCTGTGCCATTTTCACTAGCTCCCGAACCATGCTCCCGCCAAGCCGGCCGCCCACTTTACCAGCTTCACGCGTAGTAAGATTACCGTTATACCCATCATTTAGATGTACGCCTACTTCTCTGGCCGTTTCGAATTTCGCGTCCTCGGCTTTCATCGTCCCGGCTACCTGTGCCTTTAAATCATCCAATGCCTGCCGTGCTTCCGGTACAAGAATTTTATTCCTTCTTGCCATTTTTAATCCCTCCTTAGGAATAGCTTTCCCCAAACTCCAGTATTATTTATAAGCTGTTTTCAATTTAATCGTTGTTGGTGGTATGAAAGCATTGCTGCAAAATTTATGGGATTTGTGCTCTTTCGATGGTTCCTGAACAAAACCATTCAATAATCAGTTTGAAAAAGCTGCAAAGCTAACGAAAAGAACCTTTTTGTCAGTTACTATACTTTGTGGATTCCTACAAGGCCCAAACACCGTGCCCCTTCGGACAGCTTTTCCTGGAAGAGGGAGAAACCTGTCCGAACCCGAGGCCCCTTCGGACAACTTTTCCTGGAAGAGGGGGAAACCTGTCCGAACCCGAGGCCCCTTNNTGTCCGAACCCTGTGGACCTTCGGACAGCTTCTGCAAGTATAGAGAGAAACCTGTCAGAACTACAGGCAACATCAGACAACTTGTTTTTTGTTTAACACAGGCTAATTAAGGGTAAATAATGCGGTTTCCTTTATCCTCATAGTTATCAACAGTCAAAAAGTCTTATTTTAGAGTACTCCACAGCTTTATCCACATTATCCACAGAAAATGATGCTAATTTGAAGTGATATATCAAAGTATTGAAATATATAGAAAATCACTAAAGTTATTAACAATATACACAGGCCTGTGGATAAGTACTGTATTTTTGGGGATTTTAGATTAGGAAAGTTTATTTTGAACAATTCGTGAACCCTATTGTCCAGTCAAAGAAAATGGGGTATATTAAGAGTATCAAAAGTTAGTGAAACATTTCACAAACTTTACTCCCCTTAACTAACTGTTGATAGAACATTCCCCTCCCCCTTAATAGGAGAAAGCAGGATTCGGAAAAATCCTGCTTTCTCTTTTTGTTTTTATCGAATGTCTTTAACTTGCGCTTTCTTTTAGGGTTTACTTCCTTTTCGCGCGTCCATCAGCTGCTCTTGAACGGGCTAGCGCTTCAAGGTCATCATGGTCAGCAAGATCACGATCGAATTCTACATCTAATCCATCTGATTTCATGTTCTTTGGAACCTGTGGAAGTGATGCTTTATTACGGTCACGAGTTTTATGTCCTCTGGATCTTCCCATTCGAAAAAACCCCTTTCTAATTGAAAAAGTACGGAAATGATTCATTCCCGTACTCTTATGGTCTGCCATATGTGGTTTGTTAATCCCTAAAATCTCTTTCCAGCTGTGTAGCCGCCAGCTCTGTCCGCCTTTTTGAATTCATGGCTGTATGTAACTTCCTGCATGCTTGACAGAGTGCTTTTAGTCTTGTCCCGTTTCTTCTTATCCATTTCGACCACCCTTTCAAAATGATTTACTTTTATCAGTATCTCCTTCTTGAAAAGGATTAAACGGAATTATTTGCCGAAAATGTTATTTAAAGCAGCTTCCAAGTGTGGGTATTGGAACTTGAAACCAGTTTTGAGCAGCTTTTCAGGAAGTGCACGTTGTCCTTTGAGCACAAGAATGCTCATTTCACCTAACAGAAATTTTAGCAAAAAGGAAGGAACTGGCATCCAGTGTGGCTTATTTATAACTCCAGCCAATGTCTTCCCAAATTGATTCATTGTGACAGGTTCAGGGGCAGTGAAATTAACTGGTCCATTCATACTCTTCTTTTCGATAGTGAAAATTATTCCTCGGAC
>DMSR01000299.1 GCA_003457145.1 Bacillus sp. (in: firmicutes) | reverse complement strand
GAACAGCTTAATCACGCCACTAACGCTAAAAGGCAAAATGGGTCGACCATGAAGCCGCTGCTTGTCTACGCACCAGCGATGGAATTGGGTAAACTTCATCCCGGGTCAGTACTTCCGGACGTGGAAGTTCATCTGGATGCGTCTAATCGAAATAAAGCATGGCCTAATAACTACGATATGAGGTACAGCGGCTTAACGACAGCAAGACATGCGCTGACAAAGTCATATAACGTTCCTGCTGTTCTTGCCTATAAGAATATCCTTGGACAGAAGCCGGCAAATTTCCTCGATAAGATGGGATTCAGTAATTTATGGAAGGTTGATTATACAAATTTATCAACTGCCATTGGTTCATTGGAAGGCGGTGTCACCGTTGAAGAAAATACCAATGCATTTGGTACATTTGCTAATGATGGAAAATTCATCGATGCCTATTTAATAGAAAAGATAGTCGATAAAAAGGGGAATGTTATTTTCCAGCATAAATCTGAACCAGTCGATGTTTTCAGTCCGCAAACCGCTTACTTGACGATTGATATGATGCGGGATGTTATCAACCGCGGTACTGCAACTGCTGTAAATGGCAGGCTGAAGTTTGATTCTGACTGGGCCGGCAAGACAGGAACAGGTCATGAGTATTATGATTCCTGGTTCGTCGCCACTAACCCGAATGTCTCCTTTGGGGTCTGGCTTGGCTATGATCATAATAAAAAACTAGAAAGAACTTATAAGAATCTAAGTTACGGAGTAAGAACCCAATATATCTGGGCAGACCTGCTTAATGATGCCTACTCTGTGGCACCTGAACTTGTCGATCCACCTGAACGTTTCAAAATGCCTGGCGGAATCGTCAAGAGGTCATATTGCGCAGTATCTGGCTTGCTTCCTTCTAATGCGTGCTCAAAGGCGGGGCTGGTACAGTCAGATTACTTTATTGCGAAATACGCGCCAACTAAGGTTGATGACAGCCTGGTTGAGAGTAAATTCGTCTACGTTGGAGACAAGCGCTATCTGGCACTTGATTCAACACCTGCTGAGTTTGCAGAAACAGGCGTTCTCCTGAATCCAGAGTATATGGAAAGCATTATTGGACATAAAATCAGAAATCCTCAGCAGCTTATCCCTAAAAAGGATGCCTGGAATAAGATTCTTGTTGCGGACGATAAACTGAGTGAGAACGGTAAGACTCCAGCAGCGCTGGGAATCAAACTATCCGGAAAAACGATCACATGGGGCAAACACCCCGAGAATGACATTGTCGGCTACCGTATTTACAACAACAAGAAAAAAGTCGGCAGCATTAAATCAGGAGCAGATTTGGTTTTCAATGCTGGTGATGGTTCATTCTATGTAACAGCAGTTGATATTGCTGGAAAAGAATCGGCACCTTCCAATATTATTGAGATTGGCAAACCTGAGCCGGAGAAACCGCCGGCAGATCCGAAGCCAAAGGACCCGCCACCGACTGATCCAAAACCGAAAGACCCGCCTAAACCTCCACCGCCACCAGGTGACGGAGACGGCAATGGTGATGGCAATGGCAACGGTAACTGATGATGTGAAGAAACCGCTCCCCAGGGATGCGGTTTCTTTTTGCATTAAATTTTTGATATCACAATAGCAGATGAGGTTAACCCTATTAAAATCGGCAAGTTTTAGATTTACTGGATAGAAAAGAGCGTGAACCCAGGCTCACGCTCTTTTCTATAAGCTTATCCTTAATCTAAATTAATCTTCCATTGTTGATAAATCGCCAGCAGGAAGATCAAGCTCCCATGCCTTTAACACACGGCGCATGATTTTACCGCTTCGTGTTTTCGGCAGTTTATCACGGAATTCAATTTCACGCGGAGCAGCATGTGCTGCCAGACCTTTTTTAACAAACTGGCGAATTTCATCGATTAATTCATCTGATTGCTCATATCCGTCACGGAGCGCGATGAATGCTTTAATAATTTCCCCGCGAACAGGATCAGGCTTACCGATGACTCCTGCCTCGGCAACAGCAGGATGTTCAACAAGCTTGCTTTCCACTTCGAACGGTCCAACACGTTCTCCTGAAGTCATGATGACATCATCGATTCTTCCCTGGAACCAGAAGTATCCATCTTCATCCATATAAGCAGAATCTCCGGAAACATACCAGTCTCCCGGCATGAAGTAAGATTCATATTTTTGCGGATTATTCCAGATGGTATGCATCATTGACGGCCAACCCTTTTGAATGGCCAAGTTGCCCATCCTGTAAGGTGGTAATTCATTGCCCTGATCATCAACAATCGCTGCCTTTACACCAGGAATTGGTTTGCCCATTGAACCTGGTTTGATTTCCATGCTCGGATAGTTGCAAATCACCTGTGCTCCGGTCTCTGTCATCCACCATGTATCATGGATTCGCAGGTGGAATACCTTCATTCCCCATCTGACGACTTCCGGGTTAAGCGGTTCACCAACACTCAAGATATGGCGCAGTGAACGAAGGTCAAACTTCTTAACAACTTCATCGCCTGCCCCCATCAGCATCCTGAAGGCAGTAGGTGCACTATACCAGACGGTAACTCCATACTCCTCAATCATCTTATACCAGGTCTCTGGATTGAATCTGCCGCCAATGATCACGTTTGAAGCACCCGTAAGCCAAGGACCGAAAATCCCATAGGATGTTCCTGTTACCCAGCCTGGGTCGGCTGTGCACCAGTAAACATCATCTTCTTTAAGATCCAACACCCATTTTGCTGTCTGATAATGCTGGATCATCGCATTATGGACATGGAGCACTCCCTTCGGCTTCCCTGTAGAGCCTGAAGTGTAGTGTAGAATCAGCCCGTCCGTACGGTCGACCCATTCAATATCCAACTTGTTGCTGGCCTCAGATAACTTTTGTTTAAAGTCTACATAATCCCCTTGGGCCTCTATATCATCGCCGACAAGAAGAACGTGCTTAAGATCAGGCAATTCACTTACCGGGACCCTTTCCAATAGTTCTGGTGTGGTGATGAGCACCTTTGCACCGCTATCTTCAAGCCTGTCTCGCACCGCACCTTCCATAAAGGCTTCAAACAAAGGTCCTACGATCGCGCCTAATTTGACTGCACCAAGAACAGCAAAATACAATTCAGGAGAACGCGGCATGAAAATAAAGACACGGTCGCCTTTTTCAACATCCCCATAAGTCTTCAGGACATTACCGGCCTTATTGGACATTTCTTTCATTTCTTTGAAGGTATACTTTTCTTTTCGGACACCATCTTGATAATACAAGGCAACCTTATTTTTCCTATACCCTCTTGCATGGCGGTCAATTGCCTCATATGCAATGTTTACCCTGCCTGTATCATGCCAGGAAAATTCCTTTTCAACTTCACTCCAGTCAAATGACTCCTTAAGTTCCACGTAGTTTTTTAAATTATGATTCCCTTGCGTAACTGGTAGCGCTTCCACTTTCATCTGCTCATCCCCCTTGTTTTTTTTATATAAAATCCATTATAGTATAAAAATTATCTTTTCTCAATTTTTAAAATATTAACACGTTCATTAATATGTATTCATAAAGAATTCACAGTAATTAAACAGAAAATTTCGTGAAAGCGCTTTTATCTGTTAAATTTTATGTATAATAGAATAAACGTTTGAAATGTTGACGGGTGGTGACTGAATGGAACATAAAAAGACTTACAACGCAAAAGAACTTAAAACTCCTCATGGCCGTTTAATCATTGAAGGCCCGATTTCTCCTGAAAAACTGGCGAGCTATGAATTTCATAAAGATTTAGTGGCATTTCGCCCTCCTGCCCAGCAGCATAAGGCGCTTGTGGAAATTGCCGGGCTGCCCGAGGGAAGGATCATCGTTGCCCGTTCAGGACATATGGTTGTCGGCTATGTTACTTACCTGTATCCTGATCCGCTCGAAAGATGGTCGGAAGGCGGAATGGAAGATTTAATAGAACTAGGTGCAATCGAAGTAGTTCCTGAGTTCCGCGGAAGTTCTGTAGGGAAGAATCTTTTGATTGTTTCAATGATGGATGATGTCATGGAAGACTATATCATTATCACGACGGAATATTACTGGCATTGGGATTTAAAAGGTACAGGGTTAAATGTATGGGAATACCGCAAGATCATGGAAAAGATGATGAATGCAGGCGGACTTGTCTGGTACGCAACGGATGACCCTGAAATCAGCTCGCATCCAGCAAACTGTTTAATGGCACGAATTGGGAAGAGAATTCCGCCAGAATCAGTCCAGAAATTTGACCAGCTCCGGTTCATGAATCGGTTCATGTATTGATCATGCTTTTTTCACAAGAAACTTTGTTGATTTTACCAGTTTCTTAGCTATATTATGATTTGGGAACATCTTGTAAAGAGCCCGAATATGGATAAATCCTGCTATAACTTGAAAGATACTGCATCATTCAAGGAGGAAAGAAAATGATCATTGAAGAAATAATGAAAAAGAATATAATATCTCTTTTTCCAGAAGACTCCATTGCAGAAGCAATCAAGCTGATGGCTGAAAAAAAAATACGGCATATTCCTATCATCAATCAGCAGCAGTCCCTCGTTGGACTGTTATCAGACCGGGACATTAAAGATGCTGCGCCATCAATTTTTCACTGGGATGAGCATAAAGACGAGCTAGAGAAACCAGTTAAAACGATAATGTCAACAAATCTGATAACCGGGCATCCACTCGATTTTGTAGAAGAGGTTGCCGCAACCTTCTATGAAAGTCATATAAGCTGCCTGCCAATCATCAATGATAAGAAATTGGTTGGAATTGTGACTGAAACAGACCTGCTGCATACACTTGTTGAATTGACTGGTGCGCACCAGCCTGGATCGCAAATAGAAGTAAAAGTCCCGAACAAGGCTGGAATGCTTTGTGAAATCGCATCTGTCATAAGTGTGCGAAAGGCCAATATTCAAAGTGTGCTCGTATACCCTGATCCTAAGGATGATAATTATAAAATCCTGGTAGTCAGAATCCAGACTATGAATCCGATAGCTGTGATTGAAGATCTAAAGAAGGCTGGCCATAATGTCCTCTGGCCCAACCTTCCGGGGATTTCATCATGACCGACCGCTCTGTATTTGTCTTTTCAGAAGAGCTGCTGAATTACCGGTTCAGCAGCCATCATCCCTTTAATCAGATGAGGCTGAAACTCACTTTGGATTTATTGCAGAAAATGAATGCAATAGATGCAGAGCAAATCGTTGCCCCTCGCATGGCAACGGACGAGGAGCTTTGCTTGATTCATGATCCCAACTACATAAACAATGTGAAACTGGCTGGTCAGGGAAAGCTAAAAGGAGAGGCTGCTGAAGGATGTGGGCTGGGGACTGAAGATACTCCAATTTTCCAAAATATGCATGAAGCAAGTGCCCTTTTAGTCGGTGGAACGTTAACGGCTGTAGATTATGTCATGAGCGGGAATGCAGATCATGCCCTGCATCTTGGCGGCGGATTGCATCATGGCTTCAGAGGCAAGGCTTCTGGCTTTTGCATTTATAACGACAGTTCAGTTGCAATCAAATACCTTCAGGAAAAATATAACGCCCGAGTATTGTATGTGGATACAGATGCCCATCATGGCGACGGAGTACAATGGTCATTCTATGATGATCCGAATGTATGCACATTATCGATTCATGAAACCGGCCGGTATCTATTCCCAGGGACCGGGAATGTGAATGAACGCGGTCAGGGAAAAGGATATGGATTCTCATTCAATATTCCAGTCGATGCATTTACAGAAGATGAATCCTGGCTGGATGCTTACAGGAGTGCATTAATAGAAATAACTGAATACTTCAAACCTGATGTGATCCTCACACAGAACGGTGCTGACTCCCATTATCTCGACCCGTTGACACATTTGTCGGCTACGATGAAGATATACAGGGAAATTCCAAAGCTTGCCCATGAAATCGCCCACAAATATTGCGGCGGCAAATGGATTGCGGTTGGCGGAGGCGGTTATGAGATATGGCGGGTTGTGCCAAGGGCTTGGTCACTTATCTGGCTCGAGATGACTGAAAACTCAAACTGTTATGGCAGTTTGCCTCAGGAATGGATCGATGAATGGAAGGAACAGGCCCCTGTTGAACTTCCAACAAAGTGGGATGACCCAGACGATTTATATCCCCCGATTCCAAGAAAAGCGGAAATCACTGAAAAAAATGCCCAAACAGTCGAAAAAGCCTTGTATCCAATACGAACAAGCAAAAAGTCAGAAACCGTATAGAAGAAAAAAAGTGCAATCGCCTCGTAAAGGCTCGACAAGCGCTGGGCGACTAAAACCGCCATGTCCTGTGGCAGCATCGGCACTAGGACATCTTGTCTGCCGGGCTAGACATTTCTTGAAGTTGAACATATACTATCAGAAAGCCCCTTGCAGAGATTGCAAGGGGCTTTCATTTACTTCGTAGAATTTCTGTTTTCAATCCGATGTGGCAATACGACGATGTTTTCGGCGACTTTTTCTTTATTCATGTATTTAGTCAGCAGGCGCATCGAAACTGCGCCAATATCATATAACGGCTGGACGACTGTCGTCAGCTGAGGCCGAACCATTAAAGTCAATCTAGTATTATCAGAGCTGATCACTTCAAAATCATCAGGAACTTTAAAACCACGGTCATATGCACCATGGACTACTCCAAGAGCCATTTCATCTGATCCTACAAGAATAGCTGTTGGCTTCGTATCAAGCTCAAGGATCCTTTCAATTGCTTCTAGCCCTGAGTCATAAGTATAATCTCCCTCAATCACAAGCTCTTCCCTATAAGCAATGCCAGCATCACTTAATGCCCGCTTGTAGCCTCCAAGCTTTTTATCCCTGTTTATTGGCTCAAGATAAGGTCCAACGACAAATGCAATTTCCTGATGGCCTTTTTCAATAAAAGTTAATACTGCATCATAGGTTGCTTGTTCATAATCAATATTAACTGAGGGAATTTCCCCAGACTCCTCAATCGATCCAGCTAAAACAATAGGTACAGGGGATTTCTTGAATTCCTCTACATGTTCTGGCTTGATATTCCCTCCCATGAATACGATTCCATCAACCTGCTTTCCAAGCATCGTATTTAAGAGATGAAGTTCTTTTTCAATGTTCTGATCGGAATTACTCAGGATGATGTTGTATTTGTACATAGTTGCAATGTCTTCTATTCCCCTTGCAAGCTCTGCAAAAAACGGGCTTGCAATATCAGGGATAATGACTCCGACTGTAGTTGTTTTCTTACTTGCTAATCCGCGGGCAACAGCATTTGGACGGTAGCCAAGGCGGTCGATCACCTCCATTACCTTTTTCCTTGTTGCAGGCTTTACATTCGGATTTCCATTCACTACACGTGAAACCGTTGCCATCGAAACGTTTGCTTCTCTTGCTACATCATATATTGTGATATTCATCTATTCCACTCCTTCAGCTAATAAACGGCAATTTTCCTTTAGTTTACAGCAAGTTTTGCTACAATAATCATCTTTTCACTTTGTGATTATTTGTACAAGTATAATTATGTTATTAATCATACGATATCATCATCAATCCCGCAATCTGAAGAGCTCATTTTACATATATTTTTACAAGGTATTTTCGTATGTAAGGATCGTTATGCCCGCTTTCGGATAAGACATCCATCTTTCCAAATCCGTAAAAAAACCTTCCGGAATAGATCAGGAAGGTTTTCTGAAGTATTAGACACGTACAAATGGCGAGGATTTCAATCCCTNNAGTGCAGCTTTTGCAGCTGGAAGCAACAGGTCTCTTCTTCCGGTCGAGTGTGTCACATCGACCATTACTGGAAGGTGAGTTTCCTTTTTAAGGATTGGCACCGCCGATATATCAAGCGTATTCCTTGTTGCTCTTTCATACGTACGGATACCACGCTCACAAAGGATAATCTGGCCGTTGCCCTGAGCCATGATGTATTCTGCAGCATTGATAAACTCTTCAATTGTTGCTGAAATTCCGCGTTTAAGTAAAATTGGTTTATTTACAGATCCTGCAGCCTTTAAGAGTTCAAAGTTTTGCATATTTCGTGCGCCTATTTGAATAACATCCAGATATTCAACAGCAGTTTCGATATCTGAAGGACTTACGATTTCACTGATGACTGCCATATCGTATTCATCAGCGACCCTTTTAAGTATCTTTAACCCTTCAAGTCCAAGCCCCTGGAAGTCATATGGTGAAGTTCTAGGTTTGTAAGCCCCTCCCCTTAACAGCTTGAAGCCTTTTTCTTTTACGGCCGCAGCGACTGTCGCGACTTGTTCATATGATTCTACTGCACATGGGCCAAATACAAAGTGTTGGTTTCCATCGCCTATTTTTACTCCCTTAATATCAATTACGGTATCCTCTGGCTTCTTCTTCCTTGATACAAGAAGGGCCTTACGATGATCATCAGACTGCAATTCAAGGCCAGCCTTAAAGATTTCTTTGAATAGGTGTTCAATTGTAGAACTCTCAAAAGGCCCTTTATTGTTCTCCTTTATCAAATCCAGCATTTCTCTTTCACGCACAGGATCATAACGGTATACGCCATGTGTTTCTTTTGCGCGGCCAATTTCCTGGACGAGCAGGGCTCTTTCATTAATTAATGATAGAAGCTCTAAATTCAATTCATCAACACGGTTTCGAAGCTGGTCAAGGTTTTTAGTCATTTTCCGTCCCGTCCTTTCGGAATACATTTTAGCCTTAATTTTGAAAATCCTCAAGAAAAGATAAAATTGCTAATCTTCTCTTTCGCTTCATCCTATAGTAACGATCAATAGTTTGAATCTTCTTTATAGGGAAAGCATTGTGTGATACTTTTAATAATAAAGGTAATTATATCTGAATTAAATTAAATTGTCACGCTATTTTCTTTAATAATTAAACGCTTTTAAGTAATAAAGCATTTTATGATATTTTAAATAAGAAGGTGCATTAATTTGCAAGTAAATGAAAAGCTGTTTGCCCTTGACATCGGAACCCGCTCCGTGGTTGGGATTATCCTCGAGGAATCAGAANNATGAGGTAATTGACATTCTGATTCGTGAACATGAAGAGCGATCAATGCTTGATGGGCAGATCCATGATGTATTATCCGTTTCTAAAATCATTAATGAAATTAAATCCACAATGGAATTAGAGCATGGGCCTTTAAAAAAAGTTTGCGTAGCCGCTGCTGGACGCGCGTTAAAAACAGAGCGGGCAAGAGCTGCTGTAAATATAGAAGGAAAGCCGATGTTTTCAATGCAGGATATTCTCCATCTAGAGTTAAGCGCTGTCCAGCTTGCACAGGCANNCAGCGTGGAAATGTTGCATCAGTCGAAATCATTGCTACCTTCCTTCCCAGGGTTGTCGTCGAATCTTTGCTTTCTGCACTGGAGCGGGCTGGACTCGAGATGGAAGCACTGACACTGGAACCTATTGCGGCTATTAATGTCTTGATCCCACCATCTATGAGGAGATTGAACGTAGCCCTTGTTGATATTGGTGCAGGGACATCTGACATTGCATTAACCGATGCAGGAACAGTTATCGCATATGGGATGGTTCCCATAGCGGGAGATGAAATAACAGAAGCAGTCAGCGATGAGTTTCTGCTTGACTTTCCTCTTGCAGAAAAAGCAAAACGTGGACTTTACCAACAAGAATCCATATTGATCACAGATATCCTGGGGTTTGAGACAGAACTAGACAAGGACGAGGTGATTTCACGTATATCTCCTGCAATCGACCGCCTTGCTGAAGCAATTGGGGATGAAATTCTCAAACTAAATAACTATAAATCTCCTAAAGCTGTCATGCTTGTTGGGGGTGGAAGCCTGACACCTGAATTGCCAAAAAGGCTTGCCGAAAAGCTTAACCTTCCGGAAAACAGGGCGGCCATCCGTGGACTTGACGCAATTTCATCTGTAGCTTTCGCCAGCCATATTGACAAAGGACCAGAACTTGTCACTCCTATCGGAATCGCAATCGCAGCTAAGAAGTCACCAGTGCAGTACCATACGGTGTACGTGAACGAGCAGCCAGTCCGTTTATTTGAGGTAAGCAAACTGACTGTCGGTGACTGCTTGCTGGCGGCAGGGATTAAAATGAACAAACTTTATGGCAAACCTGGACTTGCAATGATTGTAAGCCTTAATGGAAAAAATGTGACCATTCCTGGTAAACATGGCCAGCCGCCACTTTTATTGCAAAATGGCTCAACTTGCACCTTTAATGATGAAGTTGCAGGCGGAGACGAATTGACTGTCGTCAAAGGTGCAGATGGGATTAAATCAAAGCTTACACTGCTCGAATTAATTGGCGACCTTCCCAATAAGACCCTCATGATCAATGGCAGCAAATATGAGGTAACCGCCAGGCTGAAATGCAATGGCATTACTGTACCAATGTCAAAAGAGTTGGAGGATAGGGATGACATCACCTTTGAAATGCCAGATACCCTTGAAGAATTATTGAAGGTTCTCAACCTTCCAGAAATCCTTAATGAAATCCGTCCCTTTTATATCAAGCTTGATGGCAAGGAAATGAGGCCTGCTGACTTTACTGGTAAAATTTATTTGAATGGAAGAAAGGTCACAATTCATCATCATTTTGAGCACCTCGATGAAATTCGTTTTGAGCACAGGCTACAGCCAACTCTCGCAAAACTAGTAGATAGCATGAATCTTAAAGTGGCTGAATCAATACCAGTGTTTTTCAATGGACAACAATTCCTTCTAAAGCAGGAGACGATTCAATTTTTCCGTAATGATAGTAAACTTAATTCCGAAGATCGCCTTTTTAGCGGGGATACTCTTATTACTAGAGGAAAAGCTGTGAAACCATTCATTTTTCAGGATATATTCAATTTTGCCGAAGTTGAAATCCCGCAGGATAGCGGGCGGTTCACATTGCTTAAAAATGGTGAGTGTTCTTCTTTTGATGACATTCTTGCACCAGGTGATGAACTGAAAATTGCTTTTGATAAAAAATAGCCTAAAAACATTCGCAAAAAAACATCCAAATAGGATGTTTTTTCACTTTTGATTGGTTTTGCATCTACTGGGCTCATGATTCAGACTTTGCAAAAACAATATTTATTTAACGTTTTCTTCCTTTGCAGCTGTCATTGATTTCGCAGTTATTTTAAAATGTGAAGCATGCCATACTACATCTGAGTTTACGAATAAAATTGCCTGAGGGGATTCATGCTTAATATGAAATTTTTCGGCAATGTGGTTTGACAGGTCCCGTGACTCTTGAACTGTTAAGTAATAACAATTGGCATTTCCATTTTTCTCGAATTTAGCGAATTCATCATAGCCCGCCTGGCTGATGGGGCATGTATTACTATGTTTTAAAATGAAAAAAGTTTCCCCAGAATCTACTAGCTGATCGAACTTATCAATTGCAGTAATGTTTTCCATCTCATTACTCTCCTTTTTTTTAAGCTATTTTTCGTAAACTTTGTTGCTATAACCTACAAAAGTAAAAATCGGCTTCTGGATTTTTACTTTTATGCTTTCTCGTTAAGGGTCATTCGAAAAGCAACAATCAATGCGAAAACAGCCTTTTTAAATAAAATAAACGGTGAAGTAATCGTACCACTTCACCGTTTCTAAGACAAATTTACCGATTCAATTTACCCTCTGTATCATCGAAAGCTTTTTGAGTTTCTTCAAGCTTCTTTTGGATTTCTTCCCCGGTTGCTGTATGGGTATTATCCATCGTGCTTGTTTCAGCCATGGATGTAGGCACCTGCTGAAGTTCTCCTTCATTCTCGGAGTTTTCCTCTGAGGTCTGGTTACCTTGATTGTTTTTCATGTCCTTCACTTTGTTGACGATGGTAGTAGACTGCTGTGATACCGTCTCTTTCAATCCACTCGCCTTCTCCTTCGCAACAGATGCAAGATTAACACCTTTGCCCTTCAAAGTTGAGGTTTGCTCAGTGAGTGTACCTCTTAGCTCTTTACCTGACTTTGGCGCAAGCAATAGGGCAGTCAATGCGCCTGCTAATCCACCGACAACTGCTCCGATGACAAAGTCCCTGGAGTTGCTGTTATCATTCATTGACCCGTTCATGTCGTGTTGGTTTTGTTCCCTGTTAGGCATGTTTACCCACTCCTCTTAATACTTTACTCTTTCACGCTGCCTGACTACCATCTGTTCACCTTCCATGTTATGGTCAATCTGGGCTGTCTTTTTTGTTTTCCACTTTTCTTTCAGTTCAAGGAATACATTGCTCCATTGAACAACCTGGGATATCTTGTCTTTATTCTTGTCAATTTGCAGGTCAACCATTGACTGTACATTGTGGATTGACTGATTAAATCTTTGTACAGAATTTCCGACATCTTTCACAGCGTTTATTACACCGTTCAAGCTTTCAGATTTCCTAGAAATATCATCTGCTAAATTATTCGTCTTATGCAGAAGTTCAGTTGTCTCACGAGTCACACCATCAAGCTGCTTCTCCAAACCATCCAATGTACCTGATACACTGTCTAAAGTTGTTTGTAATGATTTCAGTGTTTTTGAAAGGGCTACGACCAACACTAAAAATGCAATTGCTATTACAGCTACACTTAAATACAAAATAATTTCCACTTTTTATCCACCTCCGTTAGCATATGTACATTTTACCCCGCATATAACGACATAAACCACCTTGTCCAATAAGTATTTCAATATAGCACACTCTATTTCCTCCCTTTACAGGAATATCTTTTCAGGCAAAGGGGTTTGCGTGCATTGTGCTTCATATCTTCCTACTTGAACAAATTCAGGGAACCTAGTGACAATCGTAATGAGCAGAGCACAAAACTGTCTGTTTCGGTTACAATAAGATAGGAATTGTATTTTTTAAAATATAGGAGTGATTACGTGAAGGACCCTCGAATTCAAACCTTGGCAAAAAATCTGATTAATTACTCGGTAAAACTTCAAAAGGGTGAAAAAGTCCTCATCGAAAACTTTGGACTTCAGCGGGAGCTTGTTACAGCGCTGGTAAAAGAGGCCTATTCGGCTGGAGGATATCCTTTTGTTTCGTTGAAGGACCACCAGGTAGACCGTGCCCTGCTTATGGGAGCCCAGCAAGAACAATACGATATGATCGCTGACTTCGAAGCAAATGTGATGGGAAAAATGGATGCCTATATCGGTTTGCGTTCTGGAGACAATATTAACGAACATGCTGATGTGCCGGCAGACAAAATGAAAATCCACGGAACAACGGTGGGCAAGAAGGTTCATAGAGACATTCGTGTTCCTAACACAAAATGGGTGGTCCTTCGATATCCGAATTCAGCTATGGCCCAATTGGCAAAAATGAGCACCGAAGCATTTGAAGATTTCTATTTCGATGTCTGCAATCTTGACTACGGAAAAATGGACAAAGCAATGGACAGCCTGGCTGATTTAATGAACCGCACTGACAAAGTAAGAATAAAAGGACCTGGAACGGATTTATCATTTTCAATTAAGGACATTCCAGCTGTTAAATGTGCGGGGGAATTGAATATTCCGGATGGTGAAGTTTATACCGCTCCTGTACGCAACTCTGTCAATGGAATCATTACATACAACACACCTTCCCCATACCAGGGATTCACATTTGAGAATGTGAAATTGACATTTAAGGATGGCAAGATTGTTGAAGCAGAGGCGAATGACAGCGAACGAATCAACGAGATCTTTGATACGGATGAAGGTGCTCGTTTCGTCGGTGAATTTGCAATTGGAGTAAATCCATACATTCTTCATCCGATGCAGGATATTTTGTTTGATGAGAAGATAGATGGCAGCTTCCACTTCACACCGGGCCAGTGCTATGATGATGCTTTCAATGGCAACCATTCGAATATCCATTGGGATATGGTCAATATCCAGCGTCCCGAATACGGGGGCGGAGAAATCTACTTTGATGATATACTCATCCGGAAAGATGGCCGGTTTGTCATTCCAGAATTAGAAGGACTGAATCCTGAAAATCTTAAGTAATGAAGTATTCCTATTGATTGTTGCTTTTAAGAATGCAGATTAAAATTATATTTGGCTCCGGGCTCTTTTTGACATGTTCCGAAACCATTAAATTTTCGTAAAAAATTTTCAAAACCAGAAGCCGACTTTTCTTTAAAATGGTAAAGCTTAAAAAAAATATACGAATAGAGCATCAGTAATTCAGCACTCCTTGCTAAGAAATGCAAAAAAGGATGCGGACCAAGTGGTCCGCATCCTTTTTTTACAGTTGAAATTGTTTTTCGTATGCTTCCTGGAATTTCTGTATATCTCCAGCACCCATAAATAGGATAACGCCATTATTATGGCCCTTAAGGACCGATGTATCTTCTTCTGCGATGATTTCTGCATCTTCGATTTTCTCTTTAAGGTCTGTAATCGAAAGCTTTCCATGAATCTCACGTGCAGAACCAAAGATTTCACATAAATACACTTTATCTGCTTTATTGAGGCTTTCAGCAAATTCATTCAAGAATGCCTGAGTCCTGGTAAAAGTATGAGGCTGAAAGACTGCAATAATTTCCCGGTCAGGGTATTTTTGCTTCGCGGCATCAATTGTTGCTTTTATTTCTGTCGGATGATGAGCGTAATCATCAATGATGATTTGGTCAGACACCTTCTTCTCAGAAAATCTTCTTTTCACACCCTCAAAGGTTTGCAGCTGATCGAATATGACCTTCGATTCAATGTTTTCATAATTGCACAATGCAATTACAGCAAGTGAGTTCAAGATATTAT
>DMSR01000231.1:4348-4483 GCA_003457145.1 Bacillus sp. (in: firmicutes) | reverse complement strand
TTTCTTTTCATTTTTTTTCTTCTTCGGCTTGTTGGACATGGATGGGCGCCCCTTTGATTTAGAGAGCCCTTCAATGCCTTCGTTTTGCCATTTCCTCAACCAATTTAGAATCATAGGCGGTTCAGTAATGCCAAA
>DMSR01000231.1:0-4195 GCA_003457145.1 Bacillus sp. (in: firmicutes) | reverse complement strand
GAATTGGTTCGTCTAACTTTTGGGGTGCACATCACCAGCTGGGTCTTTTCATTTTTTGTATCATACTTTCCTGAGTTTGAAAGGACTTACCATCAGGAAACTAAGAATCATCATAATGAATAGGAAGGATTGCGGTGGTAAATACGGTATTGCGAGGAAGCTAAGCGTAGCAAGGACACCAGCTGCAGTTATAGGGAGTCCGATGAAGTAACCATTGTTTTCGGAAATATTGAACCTTGCGAGGCGGAATGCTCCACAGCCCATAAAGAAAACGGTAAAGAAGGAGCCAGGAGCTCCGAAATCAGATAAAATTCCCTGATATATTAATAGTGCAGGCGCCACTCCAAATGATATAATATCACTCATGGAATCCAATTGCTTTCCCAGCTCGGATTCAATATTAAATTTCCGGGCAACCATGCCGTCAAAACGGTCAGCCAATGCAGCGATGAAAATTAGCAGCAAACTTAAATTTAAATTGCCGTTCATGCCAACAATAATAGCGAAACCTCCCAAACAAAGATTAGTCAATGTCAGGACATTGGCTGTCTGGGACTTTAACTTCTTGACTGTTGAATCCAGGACGTCCAATAAAAACATTCTTCTCACTCCTCATAAAGTGAAGGGGAACTAGCACTTTGGTTATTATATAATAATATATAATTCTAAGCTGAATATGCTTTTTCGTAAAGATTACTTTTAAAAATCGGAGGTATTGCCAATTGATTCAAAGTATTTATCGCATGCTCATAGAATTGACAAATGGTAAATGGTCATCCGCCTTATTGCAGAGGTTTGCAAAATCCTCAAAAAGCAAACGGGTTGTACCTTCATTTGCTAAAACATATAAAATTAACCAGGAGGAAATGGAAAAACCTCTGAATGAATATCCCAGCCTTCATGAGTTTTTCATCAGGAACCTAAAAGAAGGGTCGCGATTAATCGATCAGCACCCTGATGCTGTCGTAAGTCCGGTGGATGCAGTCATTGAGGATATCGGCGAAATCGAAAAAAACCGAACCATCATGGTCAAGGGGAAAGTATATTCAATTGCAGAGATGCTTGGTAAAGGTGACGCGACAGCGAGATACGATCAAGGGACATATATGATTTTCTACCTTAGTCCAAGCCATTATCACAGGATTCACAGTCCGTTATCAGGGGAAGTGGTCAATCAATGGACACTTGGGGAGAAATCCTATCCTGTTAACAAGGCGGGGTTAAAATATGGAAATCTGCCATTGGCAAAAAACTTTCGGACAATTACTGAAATCAAGCATAAAGCAGGTATGGCAGCGGTAGTCAAAGTAGGAGCCATGTTCGTTAACTCAATCGAACCAACACATAAAGGAGAAAGGCTTGAAAAAGGGGAAGAAATGGCATATTTTACTTTCGGATCCACTATCGTCATGCTTTTTGAAAAGGATACATTTGCCCTTCTGCCGAATATCTCCTCTCCATTCCATATAAAATATGGTGAAAAAATTGGGGTATTGAAGGGTAAGGAATAAGAGGAGTTTGGCTTTGTCTGGTAGTAACAGTGCGTTCAGTCGTCTGGATGGTTTTCTTACAATGAAAGTCTGTTTCTGGTTCCCATTTCGATTTAATTTGCTAGAAGGCACAGACTATTTCTGTGCCTTCCTTGACTGATTGCTTGCCGTTCTTTCTTTTTTTACAATGGAGACTCTTTTTCGTGTTTGAAATTTGAAAAGAGTTAATGCAGTAAAAAAAAAGCCCTATGAGGGCTGTTAAGACGAAACCTTAATTCTGTTAGATAATGACCGCCGACGTATTTCGGTTTCTATTAACCGAATAAACTCATAGCTTAAGTTTAATTCTCTTGCTTTAAAATAGGACTCAATTAACAGTTCGTCTGATAGTTTACGCATTCCAGTCATTCACCCCCAAAAGAGTACTTCTAAACCAGCTGTATATTGCATATGTTGGTAAGTTAATTTATTCTACCCTTACTCTATCAAAATAAAACTTGGAGAACAACTGTTCTAATTATCCACAGTAACCGGTGGATAACCTGTGATTAAATTGTTTATAAATGGGAAATTAGTAATAGAATCAATAGGTATTTTGTTAATAAGGTTATCCACAGTTATGGAAACGGTGGATTTTGTCGAAAACTTTTTATAATTATTTAAATTCTTTTGTTTTTAATCAATTTGGCCATATTTTGTCGAAACCCTATCTTCCATATATCTTTAATTTGGCCGGAACTAGATGTTTACTTTGAAAGCGATGGTAAAATTGGGTATGATGTTAACGGTATGATAGGAACTAAATTAATGAGGTGTAATGAAATTGCTAAAGCATTTTTTACCTGACCAGCATGTGAAGAGTATATTCGAAATCAAGCCGGAAAGCTTAAAAGAAAAAGGAATTAAAGGTATTATCACTGACCTTGACAATACACTTGTTGAATGGGATCGTCCAGATGCGACACCGAAGCTGATTGAGTGGTTTGATAAAATGAGAAAACATGAAATACTTGTAACGATTGTTTCAAATAATAATGAGAAGAGGGTTAAGTCCTTTTCTGATCCCCTTCAAATACCATTTATATTTCAAGCCAGAAAACCAATGAGCCGCGCGTTTTACAAGGCATTGCAGCAAATGGGACTGCGTAAGGAAGAGACGGTCGTAATTGGAGACCAATTGCTGACAGATGTCCTTGGCGGAAACAGAGGCGGATTCCATACGATTCTTGTGGTCCCTGTTGCTCAAACGGATGGCTTTGTAACGAGATTCAACAGGAAAGTGGAAAGACGGATATTAAATTGGTTCAGGAAACAAGGTAAGCTGAATTGGGAGGACTAAGCATTGAATGACCATCAATTTGCCTGCACAGGCTGTGGAGTGAAAATACAAACAGAAGAACCTGAGAAATTAGGATATGCCCCGGTTTCATCATTGGAAAAAGAAGTCGTTGTATGCCAGAGATGCTTTCGATTGAAGAATTACAACGAAATTCAGGATGTTAGCCTAACGGATGATGATTTCTTGAAAATCTTGAATGAATTGGGCAAAAGAGATGCATTGATTGTCAAGATTGTTGATATTTTTGATTTTAATGGAAGCTGGCTTCCTGGAATCCATCGTTTTGCCGGAAATAATCCAGTTTTGCTCATTGGAAATAAGGCAGATCTCGTTCCTAAATCAGTTAAACATCGAAAGCTGATTGACTGGATGAAGAAAGAATCAAGGGAGCTTGGTCTTAATCCAGAGGATGTATTCCTTGTTAGTGCGTCGAAAGGCTTAAATATAAAAGAGACGGCTGCAGCAATTGATGAATATAGGAATGGCAAGGATGTATATATTGTAGGATGTACCAATGTAGGGAAATCTACTTTTATCAATAGAATCATTAAAGAAGTTACAGGTGAAGGGGATGTTATCACGACTTCTCATTTTCCTGGAACAACGCTTGATATGATTGAGATACCACTTGCTGATGGGAAGGCAATCGTTGACACGCCAGGGATCATCAACCACCATCAAATGGCTCATTATGTTGATAAGCGTGACCTGAAGTTTATCACTCCAAAGAAGGAAATTAAACCAAAGGTATATCAGCTGAATGAAAGCCAGACTTTATTCTTTGGAGGCCTTGCAAGGTTTGATTATATCTCAGGCGGCAGACGGTCTTTTGCCTGCTATGTGCCTAATGAAATCAACATCCATAGAACCAAGCTCGAAAATGCGGACGAGCTATATAAAAATCACGTGGGAGAAATGCTCACGCCGCCCCGCAGGGAACAGATGGAAGAATTTCCGGAGCTAGTGCGTCATGAATTTACAATTAAAGAACCGAAGACAGATGTCGTCTTTTCCGGGCTGGGCTGGATAACGATCAATGAAGCAGGCGCGAAAATAGCAGCACACGTACCAAAAGGGGTTCATGTTCTATTGAGAAGGTCATTAATTTAATTAATTCAATGACTAACTGTCTCATTCGAAAATCACAATAACAGAAAGGGCTGAGGGTCGGGATGAAAAAAATGTATGGAGTCATTGGCGATCCGATTGCCCATTCTATGTCTCCTGTCATGCATAATGACTTATTTGATTTTTATGGAATCGATGCAAGCTATCTGCCGCTCCGTGTTATGAGGGATGACCTAGAGGCGGCTGTAAAAGGGTTAAAAGCAATAGGTGCCAGTGGTTTCAATGTGACAATTCCACA
>DMSR01000165.1 GCA_003457145.1 Bacillus sp. (in: firmicutes) | reverse complement strand
ATTAATTTAGTCGGGACTTTTGGTTCTTCTTGTTAATGCTACATATTTAGCATACTGTTTTTCTTGTTCAAAGAATAACTCCGACAATTGGACAAACGAATGAAATAACCGAGGTCTCGATATAATAAAATTGAGCCGCTCCTTAACATTTACAGGTTTAATGCTAAAGTCTTCAATATTAATCTCACCATTGCTCCTATGACCATTTGATAGGTAAAGGAATTCTTTAAAAAGTTCAATAGCATGAGTCATTACATTCAAAGCTTGTTCGCTATCCCTATTTTTAAAAAGTCCCTCGAGCTCAATTCTGGATTGATTCCAATTTTGCAGAAGCTTTTGCGTTAATAACTCAACTTGTTTTGCCGGTAACTCATTTTCCACTTAGCCTCTACTCCTCATACGCTTTTTTCCTTCTCGGCATAATTCAAGCAATGGACATATTTCGCATTTGGGGTTTTGAGCTTTGCAATGGTATCTGCCAAAAAAAATCATCCGGTGATGAGTAACTGACCATTCATCTTCAGGAATTTTCTTCATTAAATTTTTTTCAACTTCCAGCACAGAATCCTTCCAGCGACTAAAAGCGAGCCGTTTACTGACTCGCTCAACATGTGTATCCACTGCAATTGCAGGTACGCCAAACGCAACAGACACAACAACATTTGCAGTCTTTCGGCCTACCCCAGGCAGCTTGGTCAATTCATCCCTGTCCGTAGGCACGATTCCGCCATAATCATCTAAAAGCATCCGGCAAAGCTTTTGAATGTTATTAGCCTTGTTTCTGTATAGCCCGATGGACCTGATATCCTGCTGAAGCTCTTCTAATGGTACTGCAAGGTAATCTTCAGGTGTTTTGTATTTATCAAATAAATTCCTAGTCACCTTGTTGACCAATGCATCCGTACACTGAGCAGATAATGCTACCGCTATTACTAATTCAAAGGGATTGGAGTGGACTAATTCACAATGAGCGTTAGGAAACATCCTGCCCATTTCATCAAGGCAAAACCTTATTTGCTGTTTATTTAACATTTTATTTCACCACGCTTTTACTTTTTTGGGCAGCAGACGCCCTCCTGTTTAACTAGATAAGCAGACTTTTAAAATGGATCCGTTAAAAAACGAGAGAATGAATTCTCTCGTAAAAGTTTTATTGTTCAAGCCAGTTATAAAATGGCACTGGATTTGCGGAAATTTTTGTTTCTGCATTCGCTGATTTTTGCGGATTCTGGTGCTGCCTGAATTTCCTTCCATAACTCTTCGCCTGTTCTATCGTTTTAATGCCATTTTTCTTCCATTCAAAAAGAATTCGGTCTATGTACCGAAAATTCAACTTTCCTGAAATCACGGCTTCCCTCAAAGCGGCTTTTATTATTATAGGATCATGGTGGTCATCGTCCATCCACATAGCCAGGGTCTCACATTCAAAGGGGGATAATGGCCGGCCAAACTCCTTTTCAAAACTAGTATATAAATCAGTCTCTTCTTGATTGACAAGATTTTCTTTTTCTTTTTTACGCTTTAGCATGAATTGATCAAATAGCTTCTCCCAGAGCGGTTCTAGTGAATATTTCTCATACCTGATGCCGTCTGTTGAATCGCCATCACTGATCGTTATAAACCCTCTCTGAATCAGTGCACGAAGTATATCCGTGCATTCAAAAGCCGATATCGTCATTCGGGCTGCAAGTTCCGTAGGAGTCGGGAATTCGTTCCCCTTTTCTGAAAAGTAAAATACATGCAATAGTAATGCTAACTCTTGTTCACTTAATTTCATTTCTTTGTACTGTGTAAGCAGCACAGCGGGAATCGTAATATTCCCTTCTTTCAGCCAATCTAAAATATCTGCTTTTTTCATTCCGGACACCTCTTTTCATAGTATAGCATGAACAAGCCCGGCTGGTAATCAAATAGAAAAAGATTAAAAAGGGAAATTAGTCGAAAAATAGCGATAAATCAAGAAATAATAGACGAATAAACATTAAAAGGCCCGAAATTAACCGGGCCTCTTGCTTATTACTTAAGGGTACAATCGATTTAACAAACGCGGAAATGGAATTGATTCACGGACATGCTCTACCCCGCTAATCCAGGCAACTGTTCTTTCCAGGCCAAGTCCAAATCCCGAATGTGGTACAGAACCATATTGGCGCAGCTGTAAATACCAGTTATACGATTCAAGAGGCAGGTCATGCTCTTCCAGACGCTGCTTAAGTAAATCGTAGTCATGAATACGTTCTGAGCCGCCAATAATTTCCCCGTAACCTTCAGGTGCAATCAAATCTGCACACAGGACTACATCATCCCTGTCGGGCGCCGGCTGCATATAAAAAGGTTTTAACGTAGTTGGATAATGAGTGATGAACACCGGCTTATCGTAGCTTTCAGCAATCGCTGTTTCATGTGGAGCTCCGAAATCATCTCCCCACTGGATATCATCAAATCCCTTTTCATGCAGGAACTTCAGTGCATCATCATAACTGATTCGCGGGAATGGAGCCTGAATTTTCTCGAGCTTAGATGTATCCCTGTTTAAAGCCTTCAGTTCAACTGTGCAATTTTTTATAACGGATTGAACAATATATGAAACATATTCTTCCTGTACCTTCAAATTGTCTTCAAATTCATAAAAGGCCATTTCCGGCTCGATCATCCAGAATTCTATTAGATGACGGCGCGTTTTTGATTTTTCGGCACGGAAGGTCGGACCAAATGAAAATACTTTTCCAAGCGCCATTGCCGCAGCTTCCATATATAGCTGGCCGCTCTGAGAAAGGTACGCATCTTCATCGAAATATTTCGTATGGAATAGCTCAGTTGTACCTTCAGGGGCACTTCCTGTTAAGATAGGCGGATCTACTTTAGAGAAGCCTTGCTCATTGAAAAATTCATAGGTAGCTCGAATTATTTCATTCCTCACCTTCATTACCGCATGCTGTCGCTTTGAACGCAGCCACAAATGCCGGTGATCCATGAGAAACTCAGTTCCATGATCTTTTGGAGTAATCGGATAATCAGTTGACTGTTGAATCACTTCGATCCCATTGACCTGCAATTCAAATCCAAGAGCTGATCTTTCGTCCTTCGTCACTGTCCCTGTTACATACATAGAAGATTCCTGTGTGATTGATTTCGCAAGCTGGAATACTTCCTCAGCAACCTCGCTTTTGACTACGACTCCCTGGATAAAGCCTGTCCCATCGCGAAGCTGTAGAAAGGCGATTTTACCGCTTGAACGCTTATTAGCAAGCCAGGCACCTATTTTAACTTCTTTGCCCTCATATTTATGAACTTCTGCAATTGTTGATTTATTCACTGTATTGTTCCCTCCAAAACTAAACAAAGCTGGTAGTATGTATGATTTTTATTATACATTTGCAAATTAATGCAAGCAACATTTGAAATTCGGCAAGGACATGGATTAAGGTAAATCGCTAGAAAACATACCTTAATAATGTCCTGTTAGACTTTAAAGCGGAGAATCTCTCCAAAGACTCTCCGCTGTTTGAATCAGTTACGGCTTTTTACAAATTGATGAATGCGGCTGATGGCTTCCTCCAGTTGATCCAGGGATGTGGCATAGGACATCCGAAGATAATCTGGCGCACCAAATCCTGACCCAGGCACAACTGCAACGTTGGCTTCAGTTAACAATAATTCGGCAAATTCATCGACATTCTTACAGTCACATGAAACGGCAGCTTCTTTAGCATTCGGAAAGAAATAAAACGCTCCCTGTGGCTTGAGGCATTTGAAACCAGGAATTCCATTTAACTTCCCATAAATGATTTCGAGTCTATCTTCAAAAGCGGAGCGCATTGTTTCTACAGCTTCCTGGTCCCCGGAGTAGGCAGCTATTGATGCATATTGTGCAGGCGTTGTTGGGTTAGAAGTACTGTGGCTTGCAAGATCTGTCATTGCATTAATGATCTTACTATTGCCGGCTGCATACCCAATTCTCCATCCAGTCATTGAGTGCGATTTTGAGACTCCATTTATGATGATTGTCTGTTTCTTTAATTCCTCTGAAATCTCAGCGATTGAAATATGTTCTGTATTGCCATAAATCAACTTTTCATAAATCTCGTCAGAAATGATTAGAATGCCTTTTTCAAGGCAGACATCGCCCAATTCTTTCAACTCATCCCGTGTGTATACCATCCCGGTTGGATTGCTTGGAGAATTGATAATGATTGCCCTGGTCTTTCCGGAAATTTTTTCTTTTAACTGGTCAGGTGTGATTTTAAAGTTATTTTGTTCCAGTCCTTCAACATAAACTGGATTTCCCCCTGCAAGCTTAACTTGTTCTGGGTAACTGACCCAATAAGGAATAGGAATGATTACTTCATCCCCATCATTAAGAAGTACTTGGAATAAAGTGTAAAGGCCGTGCTTCGCTCCGTTTGTAACAATTATTTCATTTTGCTTATATTCAAGCCCCTGGTCTTTCTTTAGCTTTAAAGCAATTTCTTTTTTTAATTCAGGAAGTCCGCCTGAAGGAGTATACTTAGTGAATCCTTCGTTCATAGACTTCACCGCTGCATCTATTATATGCTGAGGTGTATTAAAATCTGGTTCCCCGGCACCGAGTCCAATTACATCCCTGCCCTGAGCTTTCAATTCCTTTGCTTTAGCTGTGATTGCCAATGTTGATGAAGGGGTGAGTGCACCCACCCTGCTGGCTAACTTAATCTCCATACCTTTACCTCCCAAATAATATTTACAGATTATAAATAGCCCTCAATTTTTCTCCGGTATCAAAGTCCACATAATAATAATTGATTGTGTCGTTTTCATTTCGGTAGAAAATTTCCCAGGCTGGCCTGTCCGTCTTTTGTACCCTTGCCATTCCAAGCCTGACTTCGATGATTTCTGTAGGGTTTTTTTCTTCATATAGTTTATTTAGAGCTTCTTTTTTCGTGATACCGTTTTTTGTCTTTCTTGTGACGATTTCTTTATCTTTTTCCGATATCCAAATATAAATATCTTCTTTTTTTGCGCTTGTTCCTGTCATGACATAGTATGTTTCTTGACCACTATAAAGTTCAAAATCTCTAAAATCAGTCAAATCCGTCTCTTTCACAGCAATGTTTACTGCCTTTTCTTCTGCTTCTTTGACAGGTTCAGTCGCATTTAAATAAACTTTTACCAGGATTCCCATAACCACAATGAGCATGAGAACACTAAGCAAAATCCACTTCTTCACTGTAATCCCCTTCTTTATGTACGGTAGATTGTAAAAATTGCTTTATCCATGTCTTCTTGATCCAATGCCAGCCCAAACATAAGGTCATTATGCTTTAATGTTCTATTCAGTGCATCAACCACTTTATACAAATCAGGACTATTCTGTATCTTCACTGTTGATAACACTTCAATTTTACTCTCCATAATGGAATTCCTCCTCTAGTAAAACAATAATTGCTATTTATAATTGGCTCTTTTCGCATTGATTATTGCTTTTCGTACCATCTTAGCATCCGTATTCTTAATAGGTGTCAGGGCTGTTTTCGAGAAGCTTTCCTATCAGAAGGCGACTCGTGTCAGGACAACTAACTTAGAATGCAACATACCTCATAAAAATCCAGAAGCTGGTTGAAAAAGCATCAAAGTTTACGAAAAGAGGCTTATAATTAGATCCCGGATGGCCAAACTAAAATAAACGTTAACTCATTATATCAGGTGAATGCGTCACTGGTAAGAGTTTGCTTTACACAAAAACAATACTTTTTCTAGGACACACACATCCGGGGCTGCGCAGGTAAATGCGCAGTTTTTTGCTTTGGAAACCATTAACTTTGTTGTATTTACATCCGGATTATGTATTCTCAGACCATCCTCACCTGTGGAAACGCAGACTTCAGCCAATCCACACAAAGGAACCTAGTAAAGGACGGTTTTAGCCTGACTGCTTTCCCAATAAATCTCCTATGCAGCCTGAGACAGGCGCCAGCCGTGTTATCATGCTTCACCTAATAATCTGCGAGGATGACTTATGAACAGAGTAGCCCGAAGCCAGATTAGGTTAATCTGTATAGTTAGCCACACGTGAAAAGAGCTCGAAGCAAAGTAGGGTGCGGGGCTGAGTTTTAATCGATAAGCATTCATTAATGCTTAGGAGTATGGAACATAGCTTCTTGACTGGTTTAAGGTTTTGTATGCTTCATAACGGTCATGTCAAAGCCTTTTAGATTATGTTGTCTTAACCCTGTTTTCTAAACAGGGTTGTTATTGGAGCCGGCAATCTTTCCTACTCTTCGCTCATGATTGTGATCACGTCATAATTCGAATCGGTAAGCTTTATTGTAACAGTACCATGTTGTTTTGTGAAATAAACATCAATCCAAGCTTCGTTCAGCATTTCCAATAAATCCGGATCAGGTTTTATTGTATTTGACTTGAATATCACAGCAATCTGCGGATCCAGATGCTCAATTAACAAATCTGAAAATGTGCCCTTTGCTGCATAAAAGGGAAGCTTGACAATATTCACATTTTTTAATGGTTCATTTAAAAATGCTTGCTCCGACTTTTGACTTGCAGAGCTGACATAAAAAATTTGATGATGGAAAAACTGGAAAGAGATATCCGTCCCCTCATTATCCTCTTTCCCATCGTACACAACCTCTGCCGTCAGTCCTGGTGCCAACTTATGTAAAGCTTCCTGTTCCCATCCGATTACCTTCACTTCACCAGTCGGGACATTAAATGCTTTGTATGCAGCATCTCCAGTAATAATTTGCTTCACTTTATACTTTTGAACAACTTGCGCAAGATTAGATACTCCATCCTTCTGCGTCAGAATTACTGAAGAGATTGAATTAACCTGAAAAAGGGAAAGCAAGCGCTCCAGTTCCTGCAAAGTATCCTTGCCCCCGGTGTTTATCAGTATATTCTCACCGCTGCCATGCTGAATAAGGGCGGCTTCTCCATCGCTTAAAGAGAAAAATGTAAAAGCCAATTCATTTCTCTTTAAATTGACATCGACTCCTTCTACTTCTACAGGAGCCGATGGAGATTGAAACGGAATATAGTACCAGTTCAGAAATGCAAGTACGGCCAAAAATAGCTTCATGTACACTCCTCCAATTACTTCTAGCTATAGAGTGTGCCATTCACTTGAANNCAATCGTAAATAAATTTTACAATCTCGTTTATAGAGCCCCTTTTCAGTTTAACTTCAGGAATCGAACGAAGAAAAGCCTTTCCATAGGAAGTGGTATGTACCCTCCGATCAAAAATAAAAATCATTCCCTTATCTGAAGAGGTCCTGATCAATCTGCCAAAGCCCTGCTTAAACCTAAGAATAGCTTCAGGCAAGGATAATTCTGAAAACGGGTTTCCGCCGTTTTCTTTTATTAGGGCAGACTTAGCAGCTGTGACCGGCTCGTCTGGCGGTGAAAACGGAAGCCTTACGATTATTAGGCACGATAGGTCTTCTCCTGGGATATCCACACCCTCCCAGAAGCTGCTTGTTCCAAACAGTATGGCTTTATCGAAGCGCTTGAAGTTCCTCGTCAGCCTTGACCTGCTTCCCGCAGTTATTCCCTGTGCTATCAGTACAAATTCTTCCAGTAAACCACTTTCTTTTATAAGCTCATATGTGTTTTTCAACATTTCATGAGAAGTGAACAGAATTAACATCCGTCCCTTTGTAGCTTCAGCAATCGAGATAATATGCTCGGTTATAGCAGCAACATATTCTTCAGGACTTACTGACTTAATATCAGGCAAATCATTTGGAATAACAAGCTGCACCTGGGATTTATAACAGAATGGTGACGGAATTTGCTCTTCAATCAATGGTGCTTCCAATCCCAATTCTCTCTTTATGAACTCAAATGAATTGTTTACAGACAAAGTGGCTGATGTAAGCACAACGCTTCTTTTTTTGCTGAAGAACCGATCTTCCAAATAATCGGCAACAAGTACAGGACGTGCGACTATTGTCGTGGAATTTTGCATAGCGCGCAGGTCTGTTTCTATCCACCTAACATATTTGCTGCTCTCGTCAATAAACAGTGCTTTAGTCGTCTGACGTATACTCGTCAGTGCAGACTTAATCTGTACAACCTCTTCTAGTAAAGCTTGTTGTTCTGGCGAATAATCCTGTTTCATTGTTTGAGCTTCATTTAAGCGCTGATCCAGGGCATTCTCAATATCCTTAATTAGGAAATAAAATCTCTCGGCATTGATTTTCAAGGCTCCCCAAAATCGGTTATTCTCGTCAGCATACAGACTGGAATGAATCTTGCTGCCAGTTTTCTTTGATTTATTTGTTTTCCTAGCGTATATACCTGCAAGCTTAAACAGCTCATCAGTCTCATATACAAGGTCTGCAATCAGCTGATTAATTTCAAACGTATGCATCCTGCTGCCTGCCTGAACTGATTCATCAGTTTTATTAAGCATGGTCTCTATTTTATAAAAAAGCTGTGTTTGATCGTATTGACCTAACTGATTCAACAGCAGCCTGACAGTCATATAATCAAGAGTCTGACCAAAGTGTTTCCCAGCAGCCTTCTCAAATTGATGTCCTTCATCCAGAACGACATAGCCGTAAGCAGGCAACGTACCATTATCGGATACCAGATCCGCCAGCAGCATTGAATGATTTGTAATCAGAAGATCGGCTTTTTGGGCATTTTTAATGGCTCTTTTATAAAAATCATGCTGTTTCCATGGTTTAGTCTGCAGGAACGTGGAACGTTCATCTTTTATTTTATTCCAAAAGAGCAAGCCGCCGCTCGATAGGTTAAGTTCATCGACATCACCTGTTTCCGTCTGGGTGAGCCATACAAGAACTTGCATCTTCGTCAGCGCAGTATCATAATTTTCATCATTTTCCCTGAGCGATTGCTCAAACCTTGCCAGACTGATATAATGGCTGCGGCCTTTGATAAGTGCTGTGTTCAGCTCATAACCAAACATTGAAGCAAGCTTAGGGACATCATTCGTCGATAGCTGCTCCTGTAACTGTGTAGTATATGTACTTATTATAAGCGGTTCATTTTTTTGTTTTGCAAAAATAGCTGCGGGAATTAAATACCCTAATGACTTTCCTACTCCGGTCCCCGCTTCGATCAAAGCATGGCCTTCTTTTGTAAATGCCTCATATACATAGTCCATCATCTGATATTGTCCAAGTCTGGATTCAAATTCTCCAAAGGCTTTCTCCAGAAGAAGCTGTTTTTCAGCATCGGTTCGCGGATAAGCAACCACGGGTCCTGGGACACTTGATTCGGGGTGTATTTTTTTCAAGGCTACCCCTCGAAAAACCTCTATATTATTTGGTAAGGTTTCAATTGTTCTCTCTTTAAGATTTAGAGCCTCATCAAAAAGCAAATGGAGATCACTTTTCAATCCTTCGGAGAGTTTTGCCAGCTCTTTTAGTGTTACATGTGGAAGTTCATTCAATTTCTCGAGCATGATCAGCAGTAGTTCTGAGGTAACATATGCGTCGCTGTCTGCCTGATGCGGACGGTCATGGCTGAGTTTCTGTCTTGCTGCCAAATCTGTCAGCTTGAAGCTGTCAGCCGTAGGGAAAAGGATCCTGGCCATTTCCACTGTATCCAATACAGGACCATAGAAACCTTCATAGCCTGCACTCAACAACTCTTCCTGTAAAAATGAAAGATCAAATAGTACGTTATGAGCCACAAAATAAGCATCTTTCAGTAAATCAACTACTTCAGGAGCAATGTCTGGGAAAAGAGGAGCGTCTTTTACCATTGAATCGGAAATACCTGTAAGCTCTTCGATAAATACAGGTATTTTCTGGACAGGATTGACAAGAGAAGAGAATCTGCCGACAATCTTTCCATTCTCAATGACCACTGCTCCAACCTGGATAATGC
>DMSR01000010.1 GCA_003457145.1 Bacillus sp. (in: firmicutes) | reverse complement strand
CAAAAGGAAAAAACATTATTGTTCTATCGATGGAACAATAATGTTTTTTCCTTTTGCAGCTCCGAACATCTCTTTATTTGGTGCAGTATATTGAGCTCTTGAATAGTTCTCTATTTCAGCAAGCTGATTTCCATCAGCCATAGCTCTTTGGGCTGTTGTTTTTGTTTGCAGATAAGCGTCATAAATATGATGATTGTATGTTCCAATGTTTTTGACGAGGATTTCCCGGTCAAATGTCCGTGTCAATAATTCAGGACGCTCTGATTCAGAAAGCCCCAGGTTAAAAAAGGCAAGTCCGACAGCACTCATATAAAAGGCTGCAACAGCTATGTTTCTTTGCTTTTTAAAGGTTATTTTAGGAGTTTTAACTAGCGCCAGGGCCATTAACAGAAGAGCATCAGTGAAATATAAAAGATCTGCCCAGCTGACTAATTCTCCAACACTGCTTTTCAAATCAGCCATATTGCCCGTTTGCATTAACAGAGGAATCGTAATGAAATCACTGAATTCCCGGTAATACACAACGTTGGCATAAAGAACGAATGAGATGATAAAGCTAGTGGCGACTACAAAAATCTTTTGTTTTCTATTTGAAAAGAAGATTCCAATGCCAAGTATAAGCATAAGGAAGCTCAAAGGATTTATAAACAAAATGAACTCTTGCATCAAGTTCTCAATTTTCATATCAAAATTTATTTTATAGACGGTATATGTTTTTAACCACAAAAGGACAATAGCGATAAAAACAAAACCTACGGACAATTTATTCTTTGTCCTCATGCAATCCCTCCTCATTCTTCAATCTAACCTGAAGTTTAAATTCTATCATGGATTTGAAAAAATTTGAAGTGATAACAGACCTAGCTGCGAATCACGAAACAATCAGATAATAATAAATTATTGTTGTTGGACATGATATATATAGACTTTCCTCATGTATGATTCCTTTTTTCTGGGAAAAATTAAGTTTATTTTCCTTTCTTTTGTGGCATCTAGGGATAGTAAATGGTAAAAAAGATAATTTTGAAGACTTGGCAGACTCTATACTGGTAAAATGTTCTAGAACGTATTTGGAGGTGTGACGATGGATGATCAAAGATACTCCAATTTAAAATTGGGTGAGCGCGGTGCAATGATCAGTATAGCCGCATATATAATTTTATCTGCATTGAAGTTGTTTATCGGGAATATCGGCAATTCAGAAGCATTGACAGCAGACGGATTGAACAACGCAACAGACATTTTGGCATCGGTTTCTGTGTTAATCGGCTTGAGGCTATCACAAAAACCGGCAGATGAAAACCACCATTACGGTCATTGGAAAGCGGAAATGGTCGCATCGATGGTTGCATCCTTCATTATGATTATTGTTGGCTTTCAAGTTCTCGTCGGTGCTGTCACATCCATTTTCGACGGTGTAAGCGAGCCTCCCGATATGATTGCAGCATGGACGGGGATATTTTCCGCACTGGTCATGTATTTTGTTTACCGATATAACAAAAGGCTTGCACAAAAAATAAAAAGTCAATCCGTCATGGCGGCTGCCAAGGATAATATGTCAGACTCACTCGTCAGTATAGGAACAGCGATTGGGATTATTGGCTCCCAGTTCAATGTACCCTGGCTTGACCCGTTAACGGCTGTCATTGTCGGTCTGCTTATTTTAAAAACGGGGTGGGGAATTTTCAGAGATGCATCCCATCATCTGACGGATGGATTTGATCAGGATTTAATAAGTGAATATAAAGAAACGATATTTGAAATTCCTGAAGTAAAGGGAATCAATGATTTAAAGGCACGCAGCTACGGAAATAACATCGTTGTAGACGTTGTCATCACGGTAGACTCAAGCTTGGCCATCGGCGACGCACATGATATTTCCACAAAAGTCGAAGAAAGACTAATGGAAGACTATGAAATATATGATGTACATGTTCATGTTGAACCAGATTGAAGATAAAATTTTATCCAAGTGATTGTTAAATTTAGTGCTATACTTAATTAACCGATTGGACATAGAGAAGGGTAAGGATGAAAATCTTATGAAATTTATAAAGTCACAAATGAAGCAGTTGGTCAAAGACAATCCAGAATTGCAAAGTCGTTTAAAAAGCCTGATCAACGAACATGATCTTGAGAAGAACTTCGCGCTCAAGGCCTTATACCATTCAGAAGTTACTGAAGGCGGTAAGTACCAGCTCGCATACCAGGAACTTGACTCGCCCAAAGGGTGAGTTTTTTTTTTGCTTTAAATAGAAGGGTATGGGACAAGGACGTCTAACTGCCTTAGTTTTGATTTGCCATTTCCATCCAGATACATTTATCCTGGAAAATTATATAGTTATGGAATGGTTTAAAGAATAAAAGCCGTTGTTAGCGGGAAGGAATTGAATAGATTGGAATTTAAGAGCTTGAAGCCAATGTCCTATATATATAACTATGCCTGCCCGGATGAAGAAAAATCTTTGTGTGCTTTGGAGATGCGTTCTTTTTTTGGGAAGGACTCAGAATATGGTGTGATTGAAAGTACATTAAAAATTGATCCGAGCCGAAGTCCGTTCATGAAGGAAAGAGTGGATGTCGTCTTTGAAGGTGAACGCATCCAGGACCTTACCGACTGGGTAAAGGATTTGAAAATCAATAATACGACATTCAAGGTGATGCTGATCAATAATGATGAATATGAAAAAGTCAGGTTCGAGGAGAGGCGGCGAGTTGAGCGGGAAGTAGGCCTGCACATTCCAGGGGAACCGGACCTCATCAATCCGGAGCTATTGTTTGGCATCATGAATGTAGACGGGCGCTGGATATTTGGCGAATATCATAAGAGTGAGCCGGTTTGGCTGCAGCATCAGAAGAAGCCGCATAGCTACTCCACATCACTCAGCACGCGGGTAGCAAGAGCGGTGGCCAATATTGCCGTTCCAGATCCAGCGGGAGTAAAGGCAATTGATCCGTGCTGCGGAATTGGCACTGTAGTGGTGGAAGCTCTATCAATGGGCATTGACATCGTCGGAAGTGATATCAACCCGCTTATCCTGCCGGGAGTCCGTGAAAACATCGCGCATTTTGGGCTTGAAGCGGAAGTAACTTTAAAAGATATCAGGAATGTATCTGACAGGTATGATGTGGCCATCATTGATATGCCCTACAATTTATGTTCGGTGATTACACCCGAAGAGCAGCTGGAAATGCTTCAAAGCACCCGGGAATTTACGGACAAAGTCGTCATCGTGACGATTGAACCAATTGATTCGATCATCGAACGTGCGAATTACAAAATAGTCGACCGATGCGTCGTCACCAAAGGCTTTTTCGTCCGAGAGGTCATTGTATGTGAAGGTTCTTAAGGAGCCGAAGACTATTGTAAAAGAACTAGCCATGAAACAAATAGAAGTGATGGGGGGACAAAATGAATAATACAGTCCGTTTGAAGGTAAAGTCAGCTCAGGTAAAGAGCATAAAAGCTGGATCACCTCTTATAAATAAGGAAGCCATCCTCAATCCAGGAGATGTCCAAGAGGAAGGGACAATCATTGACCTGATTGATGAAAATAATAATTTCCTTGCAAAAGGATATTACGGCAAACAAAACAAAGGGATTGGCTGGATCCTGACCAGGGATGCTAACGAGAAGATAGACCAGCAATTTTTTGAAAAGAAGCTGCGGACCGCAGTAGAAAATCGAACCTCTTTCTATAATGCCAGCGATACGACGGCTTTCAGGGTTTTTAACGGAGAAGGAGACGGGATTGGCGGACTTACCATTGATTTCTTTGATGGCTATTACTTGATCAACTGGTACAGCGAAGGCATTTACCATTACAAGGATGTAGTTCTTCAATCATTTAAAAACATCATTGAATACAAGGGTCTTTATGAAAAGAAACGTTTTGCAGCGAAAGGCACTTATATAGAAGATGATGATTTTATTAGCGGGGAGCGGGCAGCGTTTCCGCTGATTGTGAAGGAAAACGGCATTAACTTCGCAATCTATCTGAATGAAAGTGCCATGGTTGGTGTCTTTCTGGATCAAAGAGATGTAAGAAGAACGATCAGGGATTCCTATGCAAACGGCAAAAGGGTATTGAATACCTTTTCTTACACAGGAGCGTTTTCGGTAGCTGCCGCATTGGGCGGAGCAACGAAGACTACGAGCGTAGATTTGGCAAACCGAAGCAAAAGTAAGACGATCGAGCAATTCAGCATTAATGGAATTGATTATGAAGCGCAGGATATCATTGTCGAAGACGTATTTAATTATTTCAAATATGCCGTCCGAACGAAAGCATCCTTTGATATGGTCATCCTTGATCCACCTAGCTTCGCGCGTTCGAAAAAGAACACCTTCAGTGCAGGCAAAGATTATCCGGACCTGCTGGAAAAAGCGATTGCAATAACGGAGAAAAATGGGGTTATCATTGCATCCTCTAATTGCAGCACTTTCGGTATGGATAAGTTCAAAGGATTTATCGAAAAGGCCTTCAGGCAAACGGGAGACAACTATCAAATCCTTGAACAATTCAGCCTGCCATCCGACTTCAAGACGATCAAGGAATTCAAGGAAGGCAACTACCTTAAGGTTGTTTTCGTTAAAAAGCT
>DMSR01000079.1 GCA_003457145.1 Bacillus sp. (in: firmicutes) | reverse complement strand
TTGTCATCGGTGATTCCGTGACAGACTTTGAAGCTGCAAAGCAAGCAGACTATGTACTGGCAAGAGACTATTTAAAAGTAAAATGTGATGAATGGGAAATTCCCAATACACCATTTGAAACTTTTTATGATTGTATTGATGCTCTTAAAACGAAGACAGGGGTGAAAGGATGAGCATTTTAGAAACGAAGTGGGAAGAACTGGCAGATGTGAAGGCAGAACTGGCAGAGCGTGACTGGTTTATGGGAACAAGTGGAAATCTTGCAATTAAAGTAAATAGTGATCCAGTGCAATTCCTGGTTACCGCCAGTGGAAAAGATAAGCGTAAGCGTACAGATGAAGATTTTTTGCTCGTGGACCAGTTCGGGCGTGCTGTGGAGGAGACACATCTGAAGCCATCGGCGGAAACATTGCTCCACGTCGAGGTTTACAAGAAGACCAATGCAGGCTGCAGCCTGCACGTGCACACAATTGATAATAATGTCATTTCAGAAGTCTATGGCGACAGGGGAGAGGTCCAGTTTCAGGGGCAGGAATTGATCAAAGCTTTTGATAAGTGGGAGGAGGATGCTGTCCTCAAGATTCCCATCATTCCGAATTATGCTCACATCCCTTCACTAGCGAAGGCTTTCTCAGAACATATAAAAGGGGATACAGGTGCAGTGCTGATTAGGAACCACGGCATCACTGTCTGGGGCAGGAGCGCTTTCGAGGCTAAAAAAATATTGGAAGCTACCGAATTTTTATTCCGATATCAATTAAGGCTGCTTGAGCATAAACCATTCCAATTGTTCAAGGTAGTTTGATAATTGCAGCTGTGAAGCTTGGTTTTGGGAGTCAATGTCGATGAACGGAAGGCGCAAACCTCTGCGGGAACAACGGGTCAAGGGGAACCATTAGTTGCATCATGCACATAGCAGATTCGAGCTGTCCGCTAAAAAAAGCGAGCAGCGGGAGCGGAAATCATTGTGAAGTTCAAACAAAGCTGTTCAATAATTATACAAGGGAGAGATTGACATGGCATATATCGTTAAGCAAGATACTCAGGAAAGAATCTTGGATGAGCAAGAAGTAGAAGTGTTTTTAAATGAACAGGAAGTAATATACGAAAAATGGGATATCGCAAAACTGCCAACCCGCCTTGAGGGGAAATTTCTCCTGTCAGATGAGGAAAAGCAGGAAATCTTAGAAGCATTTAAAGAAGAAATTACTGATATCTCTGTACGAAGAGGCTATAAAGCAAATGATGTCATTTCCTTATCTGAAAATACGCCTAACCTTGACCAGCTGCTCGCGAACTTCAAGCAGGAACACCATCATACAGATGATGAAGTGAGATTTATTGTCAGCGGTCATGGAGTATTTGTTATTCAGGGGAAAAATGGTGAATTTTTTGAAGTATTCCTTGAGCCAGGAGATTTAATATCAGTGCCGGAAAATGTCCGCCATTTTTTCACTCTCCAAGATGACCGCCAAGTTGTTGCTGTCAGGATTTTCGTGACTACAGAAGGCTGGGTGCCAATCTATGAAAGTGAGGAAGTGAGCCAGTAAAAAGTGTTGGAATTCAGGTAGGGATTTTGTCGAAGGAAAAATTTTTAACAGTGAAATTTGTCTTATTTTGCGATTCTATTTACTTTCATTTCAGCATTTGCAATAATTCTTCAAGTAGTCTTTTATTCTGTTAAGCACTAAATGCAAAAGGGTAAATTATAGGAGGAATTATGAAGTGTACCAATCGCAAATTGCTTTATTGAAGGATATTGATCGCATGAGAGAAATAATGATTGCTTCTGCAAAAGAAACGGGTTACACAAGCGAGGAAACAATCCGCAGCAGCCAGGAGCTTGATAGATTAATTTATGAATACCAGACATTATGCAAGGAAATAGCATTAAAGAAACAAAGAGGAAGGCTTCTCTTTAAAAAGTTGATCCTTTTGACGAAAACACAACATTACTACGCGGGTGCCTGATACGAATGGAACCTCCGACCAAAGCCACTGCCTCTTCGGCAGTGGCTAAACTATTTCATTGAGAAGTGTCATAATAGAAGAGAGAAAATAAATGAATAAGTGGAAAGATTCTATTGCCGTCTCCGTGGCATGTGGGGATTCTTGTGGATATGTAAAATATTTCCACGCAGGCAAAAACTCTCCATTGGTATGTAGTAGATTTGTTCATGAAATAAATCACATTAGACCCCTGACCGGTGGACAGAGCCGGAAGTAACTTCCTATCAAATCAGAATTCATTAGTGGCTCCCTTCCTCCGTAGGACAGCATAATTGTCCATAAATTATAACAATTTGCTCAAAAATTCACGAAAAAAAGACTTTGTGTGATTTTTATCATAGTTTTTTATCATAGATTTTATATATTTTTAACATAGATAGGTTTTTATCTTAGAAACTGTAGTTTCTAATTCACTCCACCATGACATCTGCAGAAGTATTGCCATTCTATTCACAGCGTGCCTTATTGTTCACTATTTAATAGGGATTTCCCTTATCATTTACCAGTAACCCACACCGTTGTTTAACACTTTTTCAATTGTTGGTACTATGCCTGTAATGCGATTCATATATCGTACTACATAGCATTTTATTTTTAACTCCAAAAGTAATCGCTTTCAATTTTAGTTTTACATTTTAAGGAGGGGAAAAGAGAATATGCACATTGTCGTTTGTGTCAAGCAAGTGCCCGATACGAAAATCATTAAAATCAATCCCAAGACGAATACCTTGGACCGACGCAGTGCTCCGGCGATTCTGAATCCATATGACGCCCATGCTGTCCAAGAAGCCGTAAAAATAAGGAATAAGACGGGCGGTACCATATCAGTCCTGTCGATGGGACCTCCCCAGGCAGTTGCCGTTAANNCGTTATTAAAAACAGTATAGAAATAGGGGCCGACAAGGGGTACTTGATTTCAGACAGAGCTTTCGCAGGAGCAGATACACTGGCAACAAGTTATGCGTTGTCCAAGGCACTGGAGAAGATTTCAAAAGAAATGCCCATCGACCTTGTCATCTGCGGAAAGCATGCAATCGATGGCGACACAGGTCAAGTAGGTCCTGGTATAGCACGACGTCTTGATATACCGCCGATCACAAATGTTATTGAAGTTTCAGAGATTAATAGGGAAGAAAAGAAAATTAATATCAAGCGCAAGCAACTAAGCGGTTATGAAGTGATCCAGTCACAATTACCTTGCTTATTGACTGTAGAGAAAGAAATCAATGACATTGAGTATGCTCCGCTCCCAAATATGATCAAAGCCGCACGATATGAACCTGTAATCTGGTCTGTCAATGACCTGGAAGATGTCGATAAGGTTCAGCTAGGCTTGAAGGGGTCACCGACAATTGTAGGAAAGATGTTCAGTCCTCCTAAGCTTGAAGGCGGAAAGAGGATAGAAGGGGACACAGATGCCCAAGTAGAAGAATTAATGGAAATTTTGATGGAAAGAAAAGATCTGCTGAAAATACAAACAGTACACTCATGATTCCGAGTATAAAGGAGGAATAGCAGAATGGAAGAAAACCAGGGAGTCTGGGTATTCATTGAAGTCAATGATGGGAAAATCGAAGGTGTTTCGCTCGAATTGCTGGGAGCCGGAAGGAAGCTTGCTGATAAGCTGGAAGTGCCTCTTGCTGGAGTATTGCTTGGTCATGAGGTCCTCTCGATTTCAAAAGAAGTGATCTATGCTGGCGCAGACCAGGTGTATGTAATGGATCATCCAGTGTTGAAGAATTATCGGACGGAATCTTTCATGAAGGGTGTGTGCATCCTTGCAGAAAAATATAAACCCGAGATATTCCTTTATGGTGCGACACCAAATGGCAAAGACCTTGCAAGCGCAGTTGCGACTGATTTAAGCACAGGGCTTACTGCAGATACAACAATGCTTGACATCGATCTGGAAAAAAGACTTCTTGAGGCAAGCCGGCCTGCATTCGGCGGTAACATCATGGCAACAATCCTTTGTAAAAAGCACAGGCCGCAAATGGCTACAGTCCGTCCGAAGGTCATGAAAGCTCTAGAAACTGACACAGGCAGAAAAGGTGTCATTATTGAGGAAGAACTTGAACTTCGAGAGGAAGATATGCGTACAAAAGTGCTTGAAGTTGTGAAGGATGTAACAAAAAAAGCCAATCTGGCAGATGCGCACGTGATCGTTGCGGGCGGCAAAGGCTTAGGTGATCAGCAGAACTTCCAGTTAATCCATGAGTTAGCTGATGCAATCGGTGCAAGCGTAGGCGGTACAAGAGATGTTGTTGAAGCAGGCTGGCTGCCGCATGAGCTTCAGATCGGTCAGACAGGTGAAACGGTAACTCCTAAAATATACTTTGCAATCGCAATCTCTGGTGCTATCCAGCATGTTGAGGGAATGAAAAACTCTGAGTTGATCATCGCGATTAACAAGGATCCTAATGCACCGATATTTGATGTTGCCACATATGGGATCGTTGGCGATGCGATGGAGATTCTTCCAAAGCTTATCCACCAATTCAAGGAGCTCAGCAAAGAGAAGGGCGGGGAAATAAGCTATGTCTGAAAAATTTGATGTAATCGTCGTTGGAGCCGGCCCTGCCGGAACCTCATGTGCATATAGCTGCGCGAAGAGCGGCCTGAAGGTTTTATTGATTGAGCGTGGAGAATATCCAGGCAGCAAGAACGTAATGGGTGGTATCCTTTACCGTAAGCAGACAGAGGAACTTATTCCGGAATTTTGGAATGAGGCTCCGCTCGAAAGACCGATAGTTGAGCAGCGATTCTGGATGATGGACAAAGAGTCAGTGGTCCAGTTCGGTTATAAAGGTCTTGAATGGGGTGTTGAACCATATAATAACTTTACCGTGCTGCGCGCGCATTTTGATCAATGGTTCGCAAAGAAAGCAGTGGAAGCTGGCGCACTTCTGATCAATGAAACAGTCGTCACAGAATGTATCGTGGAAAATGGTAAAGTCGTTGGTGTCAAGACAGACCGTCCAGATGGAGAGGTATTTGCCGATGTGGTTGTACTTGCAGATGGCGTAAACTCATTGCTTTCAAAGCAGCTTGGATTCCATAGGGAATTTCGTCCAGATGAAGTAGCTTTGACTGTTATGGAAGTGATTAATCTCCCGAAGGACAAAATCAATGATCGATTCAATCTTGAAGGAAATCATGGTACCACAATTGAGATTTTCGGTGATTCAACAAAAGGAAACCTGGGTACGGCTTTCTTGTACACAAATAAAGAAAGCTTAAATATCGGTGTGGGTACTACATTATCCAGCATGATCAAAGCGAAGCTGAAGCCTTATGAGCTTCTCGATTATTTGAAAAAGCATCCGATGGTGCGTCCGTATATCGAGGGCGGAGAATCCGCTGAATACCTTGCACATTTAATTCCTGAAGGGGGCTACCATTCTGTACCTCGGGTCGCTGGAAATGGAGTGCTGGTTGTAGGAGATGCTGCTCAGCTTGTCAACGCAATCCATCGTGAAGGATCAAACATGGCGATGTATTCGGGTAAAATGGCAGCCGAAGCAATCGTAGAAGCGAAGAATGAAGGGAACTTCAGCGAAAGCAGCCTGAATCGCTACAAGGAAGCATTGTATGGTAGCTTCATCATGAAGGACTTAGAAAAATACAAGGATGCAGCACACACATTTGAGAAATATCCGCAATACTTCAAAGAATATGTACCGATGATGAACCAAGCGATGAGCAAATTCTTTACGGTAGATGGAACACCTAAAAGAGAAAAACAGAAAGAAATCATGCGTAGCGTGACAGCTGAAAGAGGAACGTTCAGGGTAATGCAAGACATCTATCGTGCCTGGAAGGCGGTGAAATAATGTCAACTACAAACATCGAGGAAAAACAATTTCTTTTAAGGTTTAAGTGTGACACAAAATCGCATCTGACTGTTCTGGACCACGATGTCTGCATGACTCAATGTCCTGACAAGATTTGTACTGTTTTCTGCCCTGCGGAAGTATACAAATGGGAAGGAACACGTATGCAGGTAGGTTATGAAGGCTGCCATGAATGTGGAAGCTGCAGGATCGGCTGCCCATACCAGAATATTAAATGGGAATATCCAAAGGGCGGGCATGGAATCGTATTCCGGCTTGCTTAATAGGAAGGAATATAGAAAGCTGGCGGACAGAATTTATGTTCGCCAGCTTTTTGTTTAAGGGTTGTTAAAAATGTGAATGGGGATGTTTCCACAGGTTTTTAACCGATGTTCTTCTTTAAAAGCCTTGCGCTTTTCTTACTGATGCTTATTTAACTTTCGAAGACAGAGTGAAGCGATCAAACTTTGAATGAAAGCCTTGATTAGAGTACGGATATGAAATGCTGTATCTTATTTAGAAGGGAAATCGCAAGGGTTTATTTGAAAGAGATTAAATTTTAGTTAGGAATGGGATTTTATCATAATCATCATATGTAAGTTAATTCACAAATGAATCCAAAAAGAGAAGAGCTAATTTTGAGGGAATGACAGAGGTTGTTAGCTGATTTTTTCTTGTTCTCTATGGGTATGAAGCTGGTCGTTCGTGACATCTTTTTCTATCGTCCTGGCTGCTTCAACCGCATCATCAAACCGGTCATATAATTCAGAGGAATAAATTGGTGTACAAGCATCGTATATACCATACGGATCTGCTTTATAAATTATTACTTTCCAGTTATAGTATTCTCTATTGTCCAGCTGACGGCCCTGCAGGCCGATAAGTAAATGGGTATGAAGCTTTTGATCCTGGGTATCCGGGTGAGTATCTAAAAAGAATTTTCTGTCATTCATACCGGCAGGAACCAGTGCTTTCTGGTAAAACTCACGGTAATCAGCGGTTTGCAAATAAGCTCACTCCTTTAGCAATTAGGTATAACTTTATTATATGTAATGAACGTATAAAATTGTAGGTAAATTGTTAAAATTTTTAGATATTTTAAAGATGTTCATTATTTCTTCACATATCTAAAAAAAATTCTCCCTTGTGATGCCTATCACAACCTATGAATTCCACAACTCTTATACTGAAGGTATCTACTAGTAATGGAGGTATGATGAATGACCAGCTGTATGAGTGGTTTAAATAACGATACTAAATTTATATTGAGCGAAGGACTGCAGCAATTAAAGAATGAGCACCCGCCGTTATTAAAAATGCTTGATAATCTATTGAGCATCTCTTTGAAAATAGAAGAAAAGGAACAAATGGAAGAGAATTTCACTCAACTCCGGGAGGCTGTGGTGGATTTTCTTGCACAATTAGGACCGCACTCTGACCGGGAGGAAGGTGTGTTGTTTGAAATGATGGCTTCATATATTGGCAGGGAAATGGGTCCCATAGCTGTTATGGAATATGAGCATGACCAAGCTAAAAGATTTATTGGGACCTTCCTTCAAAATACAGAAAATGGTACTGAAGGGTTTACAGAATCGCAAATGATTCAGAACGCAGAACTAATTAAAAACGCCAATTATACACTGGTAAGCCATTTTGCAAAGGAAGAAAGCATTCTCTTTCCGATGGCAGAAAATATGTTAAGCGAGGAAGAGAAACAGGAGCTAGCTGACAGAATAAAAATAATTTAAACACACATTAGAAAGGGTGAAGGATCGCTGTAATCAGCTGTTCCTTCACCCTTTTTAAAATGTTCATTTGACTGTTGATTTTCGTTCCAGGCGCATCGTTTCCGCTGAAGATTTAGGAAAAAGCCCTAGTGCCTTGTTTTTGAGAAGCAACTTCTTCTTTGGGCTGACGCTTTAGCCTCCTCGTCGCAAGCTCCTGCGGGGTCTCACCT
>DMSR01000492.1 GCA_003457145.1 Bacillus sp. (in: firmicutes) | reverse complement strand
GGATGATGTATGCAGCCTGCTTTATACGAGCGGAACGACTGGGAATCCGAAGGGCGTCATGCTTACACACCGCAATAATTACCTTCATGCACTGAGTACGATGCACCATCTAAAGGTCAGTGATGAAGATGTTCTTCTCCACGTGCTGCCGATGTTCCATGTGAATGGCTGGGGATCACCTTTTTATTATACAGCCAATGGAGCGTCCCAGGTTTGCCTCCGTAACACATCACCGGATACCATTTTCAAGGCATTGGTTCACCATCGGATCAGTGTCATGCATATGGCACCGACCGTATTGAATTCGCTTCTCCAGTTTTATGACAAGAATGTCCAGAGCATCGAACATGCGGTTCGGGTTGTGATTGCCGGATCTGCACCGCCCCCTGCGTTTGTCACCAGGGTAGAAAAAGAACTAGGCTGGGAATTCATCCAGGTGTATGGAATGACCGAATCGTCCCCGTTAAGTACAATATCTGCAGTGCGCTCACACTTAAAGGAGCTCCCATTAAAGGAACAATATAGGATGAAAGCCAAGGCTGGCATTTCGATGATTGGCTGCCAGGTAAAAGTGGTGAATGATCTTGGCGCAGAGGTAGCCCATGATGGCGCAGCAATTGGCGAAGTGATTACAAGAAGCAATGGCGTCATGAAAGGCTACTGGAAAAATGAAGAGGCGACCATGGAGACTATCCGCAATGGCTGGCTTCATACTGGGGATATGGCAACAGTTGATAAGTACGGAAACATTGATATCGTCGACAGGAAAAAAGACGTCATTATCAGCGGGGGCGAAAATATTTCTTCAATTGAGGTTGAAGGATTTCTCTATGACCATCCTGCGGTGTTAGAAGCAGCCGTCATTGCCGTACCACACGAGAAATGGGGGGAAACGCCCCATGCTTATGTAGTGTTAAGGGAAAATCAAGAAATAACGGAAAAGGACCTCGTGGCATTTTCCAGGGAAAAACTTGCCCATTTCAAGGCAATTACGGGAGTTACCTTCGTTAATGAGCTCCCAAAAACTGCTTCTGGTAAAATCCAGAAGGTACATTTAAGGAATGAATATTGGGATACAAAAGGGAAGGCTGGGAAGTTTGTAAACTAGGAAGAAGAAGGGACTGCTCATTTAAGCGAGCAGCTCTTTTCTATTGCGTCATAACCAATACTGGCTTTTTTAAACTTTTGCAAGATTACAATTATATGATATACATAATNNGTAAACGATTGGATGGAATGAGGATGAATATGGAGCTGAAAGATCGGCCAGCAGGGAACAGGATTGTTTCATTAGACAGGATGAGGGGATTTTCTTTATTAGGAATTTTCCTCGTGAACATGATTTCACTCCACTCACCATTTTTTTATATTGATCCTGAAACATGGTGGGATGGGGAGCTTAATCGCTGGACGTACCTATTCATCGATCTTTTTGTACAGGCCAGTTTTTATCCGCTGTTTGCAATGCTGTTCGGATATGGACTAGTCATCTTACGCGAACGCACTTTAGAAAGAAATTTAAGCTTTTATCCCCTTGCGCTGCGAAGGCTTTCAATTTTACTGGCAATTGGTATCCTTCACGCATTTTTGATCTGGCATGGAGATATTTTGATTACGTATNNTGAGTGCAAAAAAATTATTAATGACAGGGCTTATATTATACATTGTCCCCAACCTGCTGCTGTTGTTCATGCTGGGCGCTGCTAGCATTGTCGATGGCAGCGGAGAGTTTTCAATGTATGACAAAGAAGCTGCAGGGAAATCAATCCTTGCCTATCAGTCTGGCAGCTTTTCAGAAGTTACAGCACAGAGGTTTTCAGACTGGTATAAAAACAATAATCCTGGCAGCCTTATTTTTTACTTAATCACGATTTTGCCTTTATTTTTAATTGGGGCGGGAACCGCAAAGATGCAGCTATTTGAAGATATACAATCGAAGAAGCGGAAAATTGTCTTTTCCGGTGTAGCTTTGGCTTTCAGTGGATTGCTGTTGAAGGCTTATCCCTATCTCTCTTCTAAGACCATAATGGCAGATTATGCGCAGGATATCTTTGGGGGTGCAATGCTTGCTGCAGCTTATGCATTGTTGATTGCCCTAGCTTCAGAATATAAGATGTTTGATTGGTTCTTTGCTCCTTTAGAGGCTGCCGGAAGGCTTTCAATCAGCAATTATTTATTCCAGTCAACTGTGTCATCAATGATTTTCTACAGTTATGGCCTTGGTTTTTATGGAAAAGTGTCAATATTTACTGGGACTATGCTCGCGACCGGGATTTATATCTTTCAGCTTGCAGTGAGCAGATGGTGGGTTGGGAAATTCTATTATGGTCCAGTTGAATGGCTGTGGCGAAGCGCTACATATATGAAAATGCAGCGATTTATAAGGGGAAATCGTTCATGAAAAAGGTTATCATAATTGGCAGCGGCGGGGCGGGAAAATCAACGCTGGCAAGGCAGCTGGGTGGAGTGCTCCATATCAAGGTGTATCATCTGGATGCTCTTTATTGGAAACCGGGCTGGAAGACGACGGAAAAAGGGGAGTGGGTGGAAACCCTGGGCAAAATTATTGCAGAGGAAACATGGATCATGGATGGCAACTTTGGCAGCACGCTGGAGTTAAGGGCACAGGCTGCCGATTCAATCATCTTTCTTGATTACTCGACTACACGATGTCTGTTCGGTATTATAAAAAGAAGAATAAAATACCACGGGAAAAGCCGGCCGGATATGACAGACGGATGCGAAGAGAAGCTCGACTGGGAATTTATTAAATGGGTTGCACAATATAAACTGAAAAAAGCACCAGAAATTATTGGGAAACTGGATCAATACAAAAGTCTGGGGAAAGAAATCTACCACCTTAAAAATCCGCGTGAAACGGAACAATTTATTGCAAGTCTCAATAAATAATAATGCAGGGGGTAAAATTAATGAAGTTAGGAACTTTTAAAAGTGAGACAGGAGTTTTTATCGGCTTGGTAAATGAAGAAGGAAATCAGATTCTTCCACTGGTAAAGGCCTCTGAAAGAATGAATGGCGAATTTAGATTTCCGGATTCATTGATGGATGGAATCATATTGGGAGACCAATTTCACAAAGAAGCAGATAAAGTTGCTGCATGGGTAAAGGAAAATCATCTTGAAGATCAACTCTTTGTTCCGCTGAGTTCAGTCACACCCTTAGCACCGATTCCTAAGCCGGCTAAGAATATTTTCTGCGTCGGGAAAAACTATGCAGACCATGCAATTGAAATGGGGAGCAAGGACGATATCCCGGAAAATGTAATGGTGTTCACAAAAGCGCCTACATCGGTTATTGGCTATGGTGCTGGAATCATGGAACATAAAGAATTGACAGACCAGCTTGATTATGAAGGTGAGCTTGCCGTTGTCATGGGCAAGAGAGGCAGAGGAATTAAGCGTGAGGAAGCCTTGGATTTTATTTTCGGTTATACGATTATCAATGATGTCACAGCCCGTGACCTCCAAGCACGTCATAAACAATTTTTCATTGGGAAAAGCCTGGATACAACGTGCCCGATGGGACCTTGGATTGTTCATAAGTCAGCAATTGGAAATCCGAACAGCCTGAATATCCAGACCAAAGTGAACGGTGAAGTCAGGCAGGAATCAAACACAGAAAACTTCATTTTCCCAATCGAAGAAATTATTGCAGTACTGTCGCAAGGAATGACTTTGGAGCCAGGAGATATCATCGCTACAGGAACACCGGCGGGAGTAGGCAAAGGATTCAAGCCTCCAAGATTCTTAAAGGCCGGAGATACAATTGAAATCACTATTGAACAGATCGGTACGCTCAGGAATACGATAGAAAGTTAATTTAAGGTTCACTAGGATATTTCAGTTAACCACCTTATTTTTAGGATATTCCGAGCAATTATGATATGATATTTTAGAATTTGATGATAGGAGGCCATGTTTATGATACATGCCCATATGACAGCGTGGTTTTTGGCGCTTATTTTATTTTTGGTTGCACTTGGATTACATAAAAGCGGTAAGGAAAAAGGCGCTAAAATTGTCCAGATGGTGTTAAGGTTAATTTATGTACTAATTCTAATTACTGGATTTATGCTTCTATTCAGCATCTCAACGATCAGCATGATGTACATCCTAAAAGCAGCAGTTGGCCTTTGGGTAATTGCAATGCTGGAAATGATTCTGATCCGTACTAAAAAGAATGAAAAAGCCTCTATTCTTTGGGCCCAATTCA
>DMSR01000337.1 GCA_003457145.1 Bacillus sp. (in: firmicutes) | reverse complement strand
TGTTCATCAATCATTTTTTTAGCGATGAATGGCCCAGCCAAATCTGAAACAACTGCAATTGTAAGCATGTCCAGGGCAATGCTGATTATTCGCTTGTAATTCAAGGCATATCGGAACAGCCTTTTCCCAGTACTCATATGGAGTGAACCTCCTCTTCGACTGATTCGGCCTGCTGCTTAATATACTGCTCACAGTACCAGCAGTTCTCGGCCATCAACTCTTCATGTGTGCCTTCCTCAATGATCCTGCCATCTTCAAGGACGACAATATGGTCAGCATGCTCAACCGCAGACATTCGATGCGTTGTAATAATCGTTGTTTTTGCCTTGCGTTCCCCGCGAATGTTATCAATGATTTTCTTCTCTGTTTTCGCATCCACGGCAGATAGTGAGTCATCAAGGATAAGAATTTCTGGATCCTTGATTAACGCCCGGGCAATCGATATCCGCTGCTTTTTCCCGCCGGAAAGCGCAACTCCTTTTTCACCGACAAGCGTTTCCAGTCCTTCAGGCAGCATTTCCAAATCCTTTCGGAAGGCAGCAAGGTCGATGCTTTGCTGGAGTTCCTTCTCAGAAGCCGTCGGCTTTCCAAACAGGATATTCTCTTTGATGGTCCGTGAAAAGAGGATATTTTCCTGAGGAACATACCCCAACCAATTTCGCGTCTGATTTAGACTGTGTTCCTGAAGTGGGATCCCTGAAACTAGCAAGCTGCCGCTTCCTGAAGGATATTCCCTAAGAAGCTGTTTGATTAATGTAGTCTTCCCGCTTCCAGTCTTACCGACAATACCGAGTGTTTCACCGCGATTTAAATGAAGATTGATATCTTCAAGATTGGTTACATTTGAAGAAGGATATTTAAAAGTCAGCTCAGAGATTTGAATGCTTTTCGGCTTGCCTGCTTCAACAGGCTGTTCAGGATCTGCGACATCTTCTTTATAAGATAAAGTATTATTCAGCCGATCGAGCGAAGCATTGCCGCGCTGCATGATGTTGATCAGTTCCCCGATCGCAAACATTGGCCATATCAGCATTCCCAGGTAAACATTGAAGCTAACCAATTCACCCAATGTCAGCTTTTGCTGGAAAACTAAATAGGCGCCATAACCTAATCCGATGACATAACTTAAACCCACAAGGATTTTTATTGTTGGCTCAAATAGAGAATCGATTTTGGCTACCTCGATGTTCTTGTGGTACACTTCCTCAGTCAGGTCATGGAAATGGCCTTCATCTGCTTGTTCCTGAACATAAGCACGAATGACCCTAACACCAGAAACAGATTCAAGTACCCGGTCGTTCAATTCCCCGAATGCATCTTGGGCGTCTGTGAACCTTGCATGGATTTTCTTTCCATAAATATTAATTAACACAGCCATGATTGGCATTGGAATTATGGCAAACAGCGTAAGTTCCCAGCTGATGAAAAAGCCCATCGTGAACAATATCATAAGCATGAAGAAACTTGAATCCACCAGAGTCAGGATTCCAAACCCGGCAGTTACTGAGATTGCCTTTAGATCATTGGTTGCCCTGGCCATCAAGTCTCCCGTTCGATTCTTCTCGAAAAATGCCGATGTCATTTTTACCAAATGCTTCATAAAGCGGGAACGCAGCTTGCGTTCAATCAGGAATGCGCCGCCGAATAATTGGTACATCCATACATAAGTGATGATATATGAGACAACTGTCACAATTAATAGGCTGCCAATATACTTTAAGATGACGTCCCGAGTCATTGAACCAAGCTGGATCGAATCAATCGCCATACCGATTATCCGTGGCGGCAGCAAATCAAGAACGCTTGCAAAAATTAATAGAGCGATTGCTACGCTATAACGTTTCCAGTTTTCTTTAAAAAACCAGCTTAATTTTGAAATTACTGATATCATGACAAACTCTCTCCTTTCTACTTGTCAAATCTGTTCCTAGCCGCTTTCCAGCTTTTGAGATATGACTAGTTTCTGAACATTTTGATAGAACATTTTATTTCCTCCTACGTTTAATTTGGAATGGAATCTCAAGTTAAGTGATGCTCTGCTCCTGTTTCAAGAGACAAAAAAAGACATACCGCGGCATGCGATATGTCTTGAATCAACCGATAAAGACAGAAAAAGGCACATGTCACGTTCATACGCAACCGGTACCTTAATCAACAAAGCAAAAACAATGACCTTGGAGTTATACAGTTATATAAAAGGATGGGTTACGTTTATTTAGTTGTTTGTCTCTTGCATTCATAACAATCATCATTTGGTAACCCTCCTTTTTAGATTATTTTTCCATTCCCTTTTGTAAGGTTATCACCGCAAGGCTTATCCTGTCAATTCTAATTTTTTCAAATTTTTTATGCGTTACCTCAGTTTCTTCTATGTTCCCCTTCGTAAAATCTTCCTTACAAAGATTAAGTAAACCAGCAATGGAATCGGGGCTTGGATTAATCCAAGAATACCCCAGAGCCAATAATTATGTCCGTGCCTGCGGGCGTTCAAGAACAGGAAAATACTTTGGGTTAATAGTATGGCCGCAACACCTGTTAGCATAAAGATCGTCTCCACCTGTGTTAAATCACCCTTCATCGCCCATCCACCTGCTTCTGAACCCCTTTGTAACTGTGCAGCACCGTAACTGCCACTGCCGCGGCCTGGAGAATGAGGAACAATTGAGGGATTTCCATCATGGTAAAAATGACTGTGCTTATGATAAACAAAGCACTCAGGATAAACAAGCCTAATTCTTTCCGCAGATTTTTCTTCACCTTCTCTTGATTGTCAGCCACCATTTGTTCAAACCATTGAGCGCTCGGGAGATAGTGATCTATAGAATCCAGCTTATCCAGGCCATCATTTATCTGGATGATTGTATCCAGAAGTTCTTTGTCCATTTCCTCTTCATCTGGCGAGGTTTTCTTTCTATTTGTCATCCAATTTCAACTCCCTTCTCACTGCCAATAGCCCATGGTGGACTCTTGACTTTGCAGTACCTGCCGCAATATTCATGATTTCCCCAATCTCTTCATAAGAATACCCGTAACAGTGTTTTAGGATGAGAGGGATACGCATTTCCTGAGCGAGTTTTCCAAGGGCTTTCAGGGCATCCGTCCATTCCTCGTT
>DMSR01000162.1 GCA_003457145.1 Bacillus sp. (in: firmicutes) | reverse complement strand
GGTTTTCATCAAGTTTGATTTGCATTTCCTTATAAACCTCTGCGACCTTTTCTTCATTTGGATCCCCATATGAATAGGCATCTGCATTTTGCAAGTCCCCGTTAATGAGAATGAGTATCAATGTAAAACAAAAAAATAAGGCTTTTTTCATTTGCTTCCCTCCTACAATGATAATGATAATGATTATCACTATGATTGTCAATCGTATTTGATAAACGTCACTTTTTTGTCACTATTTATACCATCTCTATACCGGATACCATTCTCAGTTTGTTCCTGAACCACTTTCCTGACTGGTCTGGACATTTCGCGTATTACCGCCGGTACAACATTAGTCATGTATTTCTTAAAGGAAATAAATGAGGTCCCGGTTGTCCTGACCCGATACTTGATAGGCACTTCCAGAACTCTGAATCCCTTGCGGACAATATTCAGTGTCAATACCTGTGCGTAATTGTAATCATGGATGATCTCTGCATGCTCAACTACCTGCCTGGAAAAAGCACGCATGCCGGACTGACCGTCATAAAGCCACTTTCCCAATAGCATGGACTGCAAGAATGTGAAAAAGTAATTTCCCATCCTGCGATGAAATTTCATCCCTCTTATTGTGCCCATGAAGCGAGATCCCATTGTATAGTCTGAGACACCACCAATAATTGGTTTAACCAGATCCGGGATTTGCCCTGCAGGATATTCTCCATCTGCATCAATCATCACGGCGACATCCGCGTGTCGATGATGGCACTCCTCCAGCCCTTTCCTGACCGCGGCACCCAGACCGCGGTTTTGCTTAAAACTAATGATATGGTTGGCACCAGCTTTTCTAGCTGCCGATACTGTGCCATCCGTCGAGCCGTCATCGATTACCAACACCTCTACCAGATCAACGCCTTCAAATTTCCGGGGAATATTTTCTATCACTTCACCAATCGATTCTTCTTCATTAAAAGCTGGCAAAAATACTATTACTTTTTTCATTTTAAATCGCTTCTTTCTATCTGTATTGCATCCACAAGTACCTTTCCACGGCTGCTGGACGGGTATGGAGCTCCTAGTAAATAGGAAATAGTCGGTGCCAGTGATACAAGGCTATGCTTTTCCTGTACTTTATTTCCTTTTGCGATATGCGGTCCGTGCATGAAAAATGGCACAAATCTTTCGCCTTCATCCAAGTGCCCATGTCCGCCTATCCCATCAGCCTGCCCATGATCAGCACAGATTACTAGCGTCGTGTTTTCCATCTTTCCTTCTTGTTCCAGCCATTCAACAAAATCTTTAATGAGTGTGTCTGCCTCTTCGATTTTCTCGATATAATCATCGTACAGGACTCCCCTGCTGTGTCCGACTTGATCTGTTCCGATCATTTGGACGACAAATAAATCAGGGTCTTGTTCTTTCATGATCTTTCTGGCCTTGGCAAGCATATGGGGATCCGCTTTGTCTTTATGCATGACGGCTGTAACAGTTTCCACATCGCTTCCCATTGAATCGACAAGGTGGGCAATTCCGAGCAGCCTGCCTTTTTTCCCGACCTTACGCAATGAATCGAAAATACTTTCTGTCTTAATTCCCAATCTCCAAACCATATTGGATTTGATTCCATGTTCGAATGGGTATGTACCCGTAAACATGGAGCTAAAACAGACTACGGTACGTGCAGGATATACGGTTTCCATATTCAAATATTCTGTTCCGTTTTCCTTCAGCTGGTCAAGAAAGGGCGTATTCGCCTCATAGAAGCGCTCTTTCCTCATTCCATCGATTACAATGACAACCACTTTGTCAGATAACCCATTTTCCGGAATTTCAGGACCATCTGTATAAGTCTCATATGATTTAGGCTTCCAATCGAACAAGTACTTGTGCAATATATAAGCAAAAACTAGAACGAAAACATAAAACAAGCCTAAATCAGTATACTGGACGTTGATATCGGCAGTTAATGCACCAAACCCAAGTTCCCAGATCGACAATAACAAAAATAGTTTTGGCAGCTGTTCTTGTGCATTGCCGCTCGTAGAATCGCTGTTCTTTAACACTAGCTTCCAGAACCTTGTAAAATTGAGCCATGAAGTGCCAATTCTCAAATGATAATAAAGCGTTCCCCAGAAAAATATGGTAAAGAAAAAATAAAGCCCAGTTGCGAATAATAGCAAAGAAATATTGATATCAGGCCATATAAGCATAAAAACGATAAATGGGATCCATAAATAGTTTCTCAGAAAAAGCGGAAAATCATATAGGAAATACATAACAAACATCGGAAAAACAATCAGCATTGCAAGGATGAGATCAATCATCTGATGTCCTGTGTCTAAATCACCGAGATGGAATAATACCATTGTCCCTGCCGTAAAAATAGGCGTAAAAGGTTTCCCCTCATTAAGTAAATTCCAGCTGCGGGCCGCGAACTTCTCAAACTTTGAAGCACTTTTCATGATTCGTTGCCTCTTTCTTTTGTCCATTTTTTTAGTAGATGTATTGGAATTGGATAGGCTGCAACAGCCGCTCCCCCAACGATGAATGTAAAGAGGTATTTCAAGCCATGCGTAATCACAGCTGCCGAATAGCCTCTTTCAACTGCAACCCCAGTAGCTCCCAGCGCAAAGACCATTATCGCTTCATAACTGGCAATCCCTCCGGGCGTAATTTGAAAAATTTGCCCTGCCACCGTTAAACTGTTAACCCAGATGGCTTTAAGGATGGTATACTCCATTCCACCATTCTTAATGACACCGTAAATGACCCCAGCTTCCAAAATCCAGCTGCCGAATGTAAGCACAATGATCAGCAAACCCTGCCAGCCAAGAAAGGCACTCTTCATGATGGCAAGGTGATTGTAAAAAAAGCTTTTGAACCGGAAAAACAAAAGTATGGCTAAAATAATTACTGCTCCGGTTAATCCTGTAACTAACACTTTGGTTATTGGGAGGTCCAAAAACAGAAGGCCAAGCAGCGCCATAAAGAATAAAATTGCTGTATCCAGCAATCGTAAAACCACTACAGAATTCATTGCTTCCTGTGTGGATATTTCTGTTTCCCTTGCATTTAATATTCCGATCCTGGCAAAGTCGCCTACTTTCACAGGCAGCAAATGATTGAGCAACAAACTATAGAACAGCCCGTACATACACGTAGTCAGCCTGGCCCTGCCTTTCAAATACAGCTTCCAGGCGATTCCCCTTGCAAGGAAGGCAGAAAAATAGCTTACAAAAATCAAAATCAGCACGGGAGGCCGGGAAGCAATCATATCAATTTCCATTAACATATCGCCTGGATCGATATAATAAAATGTCAAAAACAAGAAAGCTGCAATCAATAGACTAGATATAAATCTTTTAAAGGTAGTTTTCATTTTTTTCAGCCCATCGAACTGTCTCTTCAATTCCTTTGCTAAAATTCACTTCGGGTTCATATCCCATTATTTCCTTTGCTTGAGAAATATCAGCCCAAGTGCGTTCAACGTCTCCTGCACGGTCCCCTTCATGCCTTACCTTCATTTCTGGAAAGTACCGGATCAACTCACCAAGAAGTTCCTCCATAGAAATTGGCCTGCCGGAACCGATATTGAGGATCGCGTTTCCCTGGAGATTTGATAAGGCCAGGTCGATCCCCTTCACAATATCGCTTATATATGTATAATCCCGTGAGCCTCCCTGACCGAAAATGGTGATTTCCTCACCTTTCATAAGCTTCTTGATGAAGCTCGCTATTGCCATATCTGGTCTCCCCCAGGGTCCATAAACGGTGAAGAAACGAAGAATTTTCATATCCATACCATAAAGTTGTCCATATACGTGACAGAACGATTCGGCTGCATACTTCGAAGCCGCATAAGGCGAAATTGGTTTCCCAACAGCCATTTTCTCCTTGAAAGGAATATTATTCATGCTGCCGTATACAGATGAGGAGGAAGCAAAAATAACTTGCTTTACCCCAGCCTCACCAGCACCTTCAAGAACGTTGACTGTAGCTTTTACATCATAGTCTATGTACTCAAGTGGGTGAATAATTGAATATGCTACACCAGGTAATGCTGCTAAATGGATGATTGCATCTGGGGATGTGCTTTTAATGACATCGTGACTATCCAAGCGGTTAAGCAAATCAGTCTGGAAGAATTCGTAATCGCCGAAAACCTTGATTTCTCTGAGATGCTGCAGCTTTCTCTCAGGAGAATAATACGGGTGCAGATTATCAACGATAACAACCTGATGTTGCTTCTGGAGCATTTTTATAGCCAAATGACTGCCGATAAAGCCTGCTCCTCCTGTGATTAGTATTTTCAAGATGAACACCTCTTTCTTTTCCTCGACAAAAGCCATTTTACCATATGTAACGTTAAATTTTTCTTTAAAAAGTAGGATACCCAAACATATAACAAGAGCCGCATCGCTGCGGCTCTTTATTTGTGATTACATTATTGAACCAATTCATTGACCGTAGCGATCACAGATTCACCTTTTGTCTTTGCCTCATCAGGCTTATTTTCCGCTACTGCATTATACCAGGCTTCTGCATCAGCAAACGCTGCTTGCGCCTTCTCTTCACCAAGCTTCTCTGTCAGTTGACCTTGAAGCATTTTCAGGAACATATTTCCTTCCATAGCGCTGACTTTAGCATCCGTTGCATTGTTTTCTGCTAATAGTTTTGGAGCTTTTTCATAATATCCTTTTATCTTTCCTGCTACTGCCTTAGCAAATAATGCATTTGTTTCAGATGCTTTAATGGTTGCTGGATCTGTTTCATTCAATGTGAATAGCTTATCAAGCTGTGCAGCTGCTGCTTCATCGCCGCCGCTAAGTGAACCCTTGATTGCCTGGAAGAATCCCCAAGCTTCTGCTTGCTTGATTGCCAGCTCTTGCTTTTCTGCACCTTCTTTTACCGCTGCTTCGATTTTCTCAGCATAACTCTTTGCTGCAAGGTAATAGCTTCGGTAGATCGATTTGTCAGTTACCTGCAGATATACCTGGAAGTCTTCAGCATTCTCAGCTTTCAATGCTTCTTCCTGCGCTGATAATCCAGAGTTGATATTTTCAACAAGGCTTGCGTCTCCAGTTAACTCATAATGGCCGTCACGCTTTTCAGCAGTAGGAAGGAATACTTTTTCTGCAAGATGCTTGATTTGTACGAATGCAAGATTAGCTTCATCCACCTTGCCTTCAGTGATAGCAGCAACCGCTTCTTTTTGAAGTGCCTTTTGGTTTTGGTAGAAATATGATTGAGTCGTCTTGTCGATTAGCTGTACAGCGATAATCGGCTCCATCTCTCCGCTTTTTCCTGCTGTGATAGCAGCCTGGATTGATTGATCAAATTCAGGACTGGTTTCAGCAATATCCTTTTGTAGTCCGTTATCATATTTCTGCTTTACAAGATCCCAATCTACTTCCTGATTTTCTTTTGCTTTGGTTAATTCCTCCATCATTTCAGTAAAGACTGCTGTCTGTTTTCCGGCATCTGTATCTTCGACTTTAACTTCTTTTTGTTCTGCTTTTTGGCCTTCTTCTTTTTGGTCTTCTGCTTTATCAGTTTCAACTTCTTTTGTTTCTTCTGGCTTTGTCGTTTCTTTATCTGCTCCACATCCAGTTAAAACTGCACTAGCCATTATGAAACTAGCAAATATTAATTTTAAATTTCTTTTTTTCATGATTGATTGCCCCCATTGATAATTTAATTGATAATGATTTTCATTAACTGTTATTAGTATAAGAGAGAATGATTATCACTGTCAACATTGCTCGCGATAAAATTATGACAAACTCATGAACATAATGAATATAGTGATAACCCCACTCTCATCGTTTTCCAGTAAAAAAAAACCACTCTCCGATTGGAGAGCGGTTCATTTTAGAATTAAACGTGATTTTCAAGTCTTCCCGCAAGGGCTTCTTTTGGCTGGAAGCCTACTACTTTATCCACCACTTCACCATTCTTAAGAACAAGTAAAGTCGGAATGCTCATTACACCAAATTTAGCAGCGGTTTCCTGATTTTCGTCAACATCTAGCTTAACGATTTTTACCTTGTCGCCCATTTCTGCATCTAATTCTTCAAGAACAGGAGCGATCATCTTACAAGGTCCGCACCAAGGAGCCCAGAAGTCTACTAGGACTACGCCTGATCCTGTTTCGTTGTTAAAAGTTTGGTCTGTAGCATGTGTAATTGCCATTTGAATGCCTCCTAAAAAATCTGAAATGATATCGAAAGTATATCATCGTTTTCCATTTGATGCTATTTATATGCTCCTGTTGTAATTTACCCTTTTCTCAAGTGAATATTCCTTTAATTTAGGTAATCGTCGGCAAAAAACCGGACATCGAAGATATCCGGTTTCGCTGTCATCATTCAGTGTTCATTCCTTAAAGCTCTTTCTCAATCAGGCTTAAGAATTAACCTTCAGCTTTTTAAACTCTTCAGTAAGCATTGGAACGACCTCAAATAGATCGCCAACAATTCCATAGTCGGCTATTTTAAAGATGTTAGCTTCTGGATCTTTATTAATAGCAACAATTACTTTTGAATTGGACATACCTGCAAGATGCTGGATAGCCCCTGAAATACCTACTGCGATATAAAGGTCCGGTGTAACAACCTTCCCTGTCTGCCCGATTTGCAATGAATAATCGCAATAATCCGCATCACAAGCACCACGTGAAGCANNGCACCAACCGCTCCTCCGAGTAAATCAGCGAGTGCTTTAAGCTGGTCAAAGCCTTCTTCGCTCTTCATGCCACGGCCGCCAGCTACAACCACCTTTGCTTCTGAGAGATCGACACCATCGGCAGCTTTGCGTACGACATCCTTAATAATCGTTCTTAAATCCTTGATGTCAGCGCTTACAGCTGAAACGTCACCAGAACGGCTCTCATCTTTTTGAAGCGGTGCTATATTATTTGGGCGAATTGTAGCAAAGACAATTCCGTCTGTAACAATTTTCTTTTCAAATGCTTTTCCTGAATAGATTGGACGGGTAAAAACTAAATTTCCTCCAGCTTCCTCAACCCCAATCGCATCGGAAATTAGTCCGGAGCTCAATTTACTCGCAATTTTTGGAGCAAGGTCTTTTCCTAAAGTTGTATGTCCAAAAATTACGCCTTCCGGGCTTTCTTGATCGATTACTGCCATTAAAGCCTGCGAATATCCATCTGGTGTATATTGAGCCAGCTTTCCATCTTCAACTGCCACTACTCTGTCTGCACCATACTGATAGAGTTCATTGCCTAAAGAGCTAATTGAATCTCCGATTAGTACACCAACTACTTCTCCGCCTTCAGCAACCGTCTTAGCTGCGGCAATCGCCTCAAAAGAAACATTTCTTAATGAACCGTCACGCGTTTCCCCCAATACCAACACTTTTCTCGCCATTTGATTTACCTCCTGCGTATTTATTCTTCCTAATATGATTTATATGACTTTTGCTTCTGTGTGTAGCAGGTTGACAAGTTCCTTTACCTGGTCACTAATGTCACCTTGAAGAACTTTCCCTGCCTCTTTTTTAGGAGGAAGATAAATTTCTATTGTTTTCGTTTTGGCTTCAACGTCGTCTTCCTCTAAATCCAAATCATCAAGTTCAAGCTCCTCAAGCGGCTTTTTCTTAGCCTTCATGATTCCAGGAAGAGATGGGTAGCGTGGTTCATTAAGTCCCTGCTGGGCGGTTACAAGAACCGGAAGGCTTGTTTCGATAACTTCAGAGTCTCCTTCTACATCCCTTGTAATAGTTGCAGTTCCTCCATTGATTTCAAGCTTTGTGATTGTTGTGACATACGGAATATCCAGTTGATCAGCCACACGCGGAGCCACTTGTCCTGATCCTCCATCGATCGCGACATTGCCTCCGAGAATCAGGTCAGCGTCTTTATCCTTCAAATATTCAGCAAGAATTTTCGCAGTCGTAAATTGGTCGCCGTTTTCTACATCATCTTCGATATTGATCAAAACTGCCTTATCAGCACCCATAGCAAGAGCGGTACGAAGCTGCTTCTCAGCATCCTCGTTGCCAACTGAGATAACAGTAACTTCACCACCATGAGCATCCCTTACCTGGATTGCCTCCTCGACTGCGTATTCATCATAAGGGTTGATGATAAATTCAGCACCCTCCTCATTAATCTTTCCATTTGCAATTGTGATCTTTTCTTCTGTATCAAATGTCCTTTTCATTAGAACGTAGATATTCATTATTACCCCTCCTAAGTATTCAAACATTTAAGCTCTTCGAAAGATTTAAAAAATTAAGCCTAAAAAAAGCTGGATTATTTGCCCTTGAAATCGGGATTCCTTTTTTCNNCAAGGAAAGCCTGGATCCCTTCCTTCCCATCTTTCGACAGGAAAACGTCGCCGAAAAGCTTTGCTTCATCCTTTACTCCCTTATAGAAAGAGTCAGTTTTTGAATAATTTAGGAGTTTAATAGCTGCTCCTATCGAAACAGGACTCTTCTTTGCTATTTTACCAGCAATTTTGTATGCGTTTTCAAGTAATTGCTCTTCAGTGAATGCGTGATTTGCCAAACCAAATTGGACTGCCTCAGACCCGGTGATAGGGTCGCTCGTAAACAGCATCTCAGCTGCCCGGGCTACACCTACATATCTAGGGAGGCGCTGACTGCCCGCAAACCCAGGAATCAGCCCAAGCTGAAGCTCTGGCAGACCGAGTTTCGCATTTTCAGTTACTATCCTGAAATGGCAAGCCATAGCTAACTCGAGCCCTCCGCCAAGAGCCGCACCATGAATGGCGGCAATGATCGGTTTCGGATAATATTCCATTCGTTCGAATAAATTCTGCCCATACTCAGCAAGCTTTGCGAAATCTTCCCCGCTTTTTATCGTTGTGAACTCCTTGATATCTGCTCCTGCAGAGAAGAACCTTCCTTCCCCATGAATCAGAACTACCCTGATTTCGTCATTATCCTCGATTTCGTCAAGCACCGCTGATAGTTCTCTCAACAGGCCTGAAGAAAGAGCATTGGCCGGCGGACGGGTAATCGTAATTGTTGCAATCCTGTCCTCTGAAGACCATTTAAGATTCTCCACATTATCCCCTCCTTTTACTTGAAGGCTGCTTTCGTAAGATTAAATTTCGGCCGTAAAGCCAATCGAACGGAATAAGCCTATTC
>DMSR01000242.1 GCA_003457145.1 Bacillus sp. (in: firmicutes) | reverse complement strand
GAACAAAGAAATCGCCTCCATTGGCTGATTTCTTTTTTTTTGCTAAAGTGCGGGTGTATACTGAAATATATATTGATAGTAAAAGCTGTTTTTACATGTTATGAAAGAAGGTTTTTAAGCATAAAGCTGTGGTAAAGCTTTTAAAACTCCCGTTNNATTGTAGTGGAAAGCGAAGCGCCTGGAACAAAAATCAGCCAAGCATTAAACATAGAGGGGGAGATGAAATGGTAAAGGTCGGCATAATCGGTTTAGGAGATATCGCCCAAAAAGCATATCTGCCAGTGTTTGCTGAAAGGGGAGATATCGAGTTCCACCTTTTTACACGTAATCAATCAAAGCTGGAAACACTTGCTGGGAAATATCGGTTTCCCCATATTCATAATAGCCTGGAAGAGGTTATTGAAAGTGGAGTTAAAGGAGCTTTTGTACATAGTGCCACCGAATCTCATTATAATATCGTTAAAAGATTACTCGTAGCGGGAATACATGTCTATGTGGATAAACCAATTGCATATGACTATGAAAAAGCAAGAGAATTAACAGAGCTAGCTGTTGAAAAGGGATTAATATTGATGACAGGCTTCAACCGCAGATACGCACCTGTCTATAAACAGTTGGCTGAATTAAAGAATCCCAACATGGTCATCATGCAAAAAAACAGGCTGGCTCTTCCGGGGAAAATCAGAAATTTCGTTTTCGATGATTTTATCCATGTCGTTGATACGCTAAGATTTTTGTTTCCTTACCCAATCAGGCAAGTGAATGTAACTGGTAAGAAAAAAGACACGATTTTACATCATGTAGTGATTCGATTGGTTTCGGATGAAGGAATTGCTATCGGTGTGATGAACCGGGATAGCGGGGTTGTCGAGGAAAAGGTTGAGGTCTATCACCCTGGAGAAAAGAGAACAGCAGTGAATGTCTCCGAACTGCTGATCCAAACGGATCGAAGCGAAACGAAAGCAGGGGGGAATGATTGGGAACCGACCCTCCACAAGCGAGGTTTCGAGCAAATCATTTTCGATTTTCTGCAGGCTGTCAACAATGATTCATTTCCACTGATTTCTGCGAGGGATAGCCTTGTAACACATGAACTCTGCGAAAAGATTGTTAAAGAAATAGAGAGTCTTTAGCGAAAACTCTTTTCTTAAACCATTGTTGCTTGTAGACTGAGAAGTAAAAATATCTTCTGGGTTTTTTCATGGTTTCAGGGCACAAAGTAAATAAGAGGAGATTTTCCGGTAAAATGCAGACTGGAGCTCATTTCGGGGAATATAAGGGGAGATTTTCCGGTTATGCAAATCAAAATCCTCCATTTTCGAATGTTTCGAGTCAATAGGCGGAATCTCTCCGTCTGTTTAACCTTATTTTTAATAATAATGACTAATTAAGCGGAATTTTTCCGTCTATCCGCTCGGGTTCATCACCTGATTCCCAACCGATACGTGCGGACTTAGATATGGGATCAAGCAGTTTTTATCAAATAGCTGATAAAGTTGGTATTCAAAACAGCACGGCAAATGGCAGGAGTGTTGACCGTCTTTTTTATACAATACTTCTTGTCTATCATAAGAGGATGTCAGCTGCTATGTTAAAACTGATTAACCTTCACAGAGAACCTTGATAAATAAAGCAAAAGACGTATGCCAACTCATACGTCTTTTCTTGTTGCTTCTATAAAGAAAGCACCCAAAAACGGAACCCTTTAGTCTCTGGGAGACCGGGGTTTTGCCATGGCTAAATCAGAACGAAGGCTTGCCATCGGCAGCTATCTGGATCGCATTATTTAAATAGAAGGTATTAGGATATCCAATGTCTGCGATGCTGTTGACAACACCAGCTGCCCTTGCTCCGGAAGCGCAATGAATGACGATGACAGCGTTTTTATCCTTAGGGAGCTGGTCAGCAATATCTTTAGGATCGGCATGTATGACGCTGTCCGGAATATTGACCGATCCTTTAAGAACACCGCTTTTTGCTTCATCCTTCGTACGGACATCAAGAATGAATGCGCCAGAGTCCACTTTCTTCATGAAATCATCTGGTGTAATTCCCCTGTTGACCTGGCCCTCGGATACATTGAAGCTGCCTCCTGAATAAGCCGTGCCAAAGACAGGCATCGCTTGCGCAGTCCAATCGGGCAGTCCGCCGGAATACACCTTGACATTGCTATAGCCGTTGTGAAGAAGTTCTTCAGCAACTACGTGGCTCTTATGGCAGCTAAAGCCTCCGCAATAGACGATTACTTCTGTTGCTTTGTTGGCAGGAGCGGTGCCTAAATATTTCTGGGCGAATAGTGTATCATCTGCAAATACCGCGTTTGGAATGTGTGATTCGAAATACTTCGTATAGGGCCTTGCATCGAGGATGACGAACGGCGGCTTATCATCTCTTGAAACATTTGCATCCATAATCAGACCCTTGATATAAGAGGAGGTTATCGTTACATAATTTCCTGCCTTTTTCCATTCTGGTAGTCCTTCCTGGTAGACTTTGATATTTTCATATCCTAGCTTTGCCGCCTTTTCTGCGGAATTGCTGCTCAATTCACAGGTAATTCCGCCGCAGTAGAAGATGACCAGCTTATTTTTATCCTCTGGCAGCAAAGAGGCGAACTGATCGAATTGCGAATCGGGTATATTGATTGCCCCGTTAATATGTCCTTCATTGAAAACGGGGGCAGGTCTTGAATCAACAATGACAAAGTTCCATTCGGAAGGATATTGGTCATATGTTTTTCGTGCTGTGCTAACCTCCCCGGCAGAGTCCTTCAATTGCATCATATAGTCAGTGCCCACATAGGAAAGGTTTGGCTTTAATGGTACTGCTTCTTTTTCGGGAGCGGCCTCTTCGCTAACTTTATAAATCGAGAGATCTGATTTTTTCCCAAAATCAACAGATGCGTTGGAGCTGCCAGTTTCCATCGTCCCGCAGCCCGCTACGAACAATCCAACTGCTAAAATCAAACCTGACGTAAAAAAATTTCTTATCATTATCCTACTCACTCCTTTCAGCATCAACAAGTTCAATCATTCTATCAAATGGATAGGAGTGAACAAGTTGATTAACTAATTGTGTGATAGAAACATAGAATGTGCTTTGCTCGGCCTTCATCAGCTCAGTCATGAAACCTTCAAGCCAATCAAAATGATCCTCTATAAATTGCTGGATTGAGTCTGCCGCACCATGCTCGATCAGCAGGACAAGGAACTCAATCAGCAGTGTTAAATGGTCCGGTATTGGTTTGTAATCTTCGGGCAGCTCAAGCCGGAACTGTTCATATAGGTACTTGACATGAAGAGCTGGGTCGCCGAAGAAATAGCCTTTTTGCTTTGCAAATGAAACGCTGGCAGAAGCATCTTCAGTCCANNAATAAACCTGTTTCATATCTTCATAGGATGGAAAGGCATTTTCGAAGAAAGAACCCTCTATATCCTGGTATATAGGCTTCAAATCTTTAATGGCCGATCCAGTCTTTAATGATTGATAGAACGCCATTGTTGGTGGCTTATAAAAATCGGCCAGTAACAAAAGTGCGCCTGTAAGCTGTTGCTTATCAATTGTTTTAGTAATCAAATTGATCAGCCCCTTTTTCGTTTTCTACAGGGATATATTTCTCCGCACCTCTAAATCAGGAGCAGGTTTTCCTATGATGATGCGTTCCAGCAGTCCTCTATAGAGGTAGAGTATAGTCATGATCCCGACGCCTCCGAATAATAACGCCCATTCAGACCAGGTGACGGTATAAAGGTTAAACACCGTTTCCTCTGCAGGGTTTTTAACCACTTTCAGTGGTG
>DMSR01000002.1:328-2952 GCA_003457145.1 Bacillus sp. (in: firmicutes) | reverse complement strand
ATTGTTAGGGTTTATGAGAGCCATACATGAACTTGTTTGGGCATGGCTTTTTGTCGCATCAATCGGGTTATCCCCGTTTGCAGCCATTTTTGCTCTGGCTATTCCATATGGCGGCATTCTTGGAAGGATTTTTGCTGATATGCTGGAGGATGTCCCGCAAGAACCAATCAAGGCGCTCCATACTGCTGGTGCTTCCACTATCCAGACATTGTGGTATGGACATTTACCGATTGTTGCAGCAAGCATTACCAGCTATGCGATGTATAGATTTGAATGTGCTGTCAGGTCCTCAGCGATCATGAGTTTCGTAGGCATTGGCGGACTCGGATACCAGATTCAGCTATCGCTTGACGATCTTCACTACAACGAGGTTTGGACATTTATGTTCTTTTTAGTCCTCCTTGTCATCATTATTGATGCCTGGAGCAACCAGTTAAGAAAGAGGCTGAGTATATGATGGGGAAAAAACGAAAACTTACTTTTGTCTCTGCCTCTGTCTCTGCTTTACTTTTACTTGCTTCAGTGTCTTGGTTGTCTATTTTTGTGTTTGAAAAAGCAAGCTTCTCTGCTTTGTTTGCTAGCCAGAACATGGTTTACGCAGGGAGATTCTTCAGTGGACTAATAGGAATAGGAGAAGAAAATCCAGCTTTCCTTAATAAAGAAAGCTGGGCCGATGCCTTGCAGCTTACACTTGAAACGATAAAAATGAGTGTGATGGCTACAGGCTTTGCGACGATTGCTATGCTGCTGACTGTTGTGCCGGCAGCAAGGAATGTAGCAGAAGGCAGCCTGACACTGTCGAAAAGATGGCATGGATGGATATCATATGGAATGATTCGCGCTGGCTATATCTTCTCTCGTGCTGTCCCGGAATTAGTCTGGGCGATGATCATTATTTTTATCTTCAAACCAGGAATCCTCCCTGGAGCGATTGCACTGGCACTTCATAACTTTGGCATTCTTGGCAAGCTCTGTGCGGAGGTGATCGAGGATTTAGATTCGAGACCAATACGGAACCTCGCTGCAAGTGGAGCCGGGAGCTTTCAGATATTGTTTTACGGTGTCTTGCCAACAGCGCTTCCCCGCTTTTTGACATATATTCTTTACCGGTGGGAAGTAATTATGAGGACAACCATTGTCGTTGGCTTTGTAGGTGCAGGGGGTCTCGGCCAACAGTTCAGGCTCAGTATGAGCTTTTTCCATTATACAGATATCACCCTTTTGTTGTTATGTTATTTGATCCTTGTTTTCGCTGCTGATTTTGTTTCGGAAAAGGCAAGGTTTTTCATCAAATAAAGCTCTTTTAGAAGCTTCATTGCTTTCATCCTCGAAAAGTTGAAATTAATAAAGAAAAATCAAGCCCTCTGTCTGAGGCCTGATTTTTCTTTTTTTATTTATTAGAGGATATCGATCTTTTCCAGCCCGTTTGCAAGGAAGTATTTTTCGTATCGGGCTTTTAACTGGTATAATCGATTAATTTTCTCCTCTATAGAAGCATCAATATCGATTTCTCGTTTCAGATCAAGAGTGGCCAGCTTATGCGTCAATTGATCCCAGAATACATCCTCCTCATACTCATCAATGATTCCTTCTACTGTTTCTTTCAATGGTTCCGAAAGATAGTAATACTCTTCATCTCTGTCAAAGTAGATTTGGTCTCCTGCCTCAAAGTCCTGAGCCAGTGAGAAAATATATTGCTCAAGTTCTTCGGCCTTGCCGGCCAATTCAAGATCAGCTTCCGTCAGCCCGAGGGGCCAATTGCCTAGCTGTAATAATTTCACCAGTGTCAAATACTGTTCTTTCGAGAGCTCAATCCTCATTCGCTTCTCCCCTTTCATATGCTTGTTTCATGTATATGATGGAAGAGGACGGGATTTTCCTAATTCTAGATTGTTATTTACAAGTGCTATTGTCGTATTTAGTTGCGTTGCACCCTGAAGATTCATTCTTCACTTAGGAACCCTTGACCGTTCCCATGGAGGATGAATATGAAGGTGGATGGGAACGGGCAAAAGGACCAAGCCTGATAACAATTAAATCCTAGATTATGATTCATTCCTATAACAACAGTCTCTTTGAATAAAACATTGACAAAATAAAAACGGCAAGCATTGATACACGCCTGCCGATAAATAGTAGTGTTAATTTCCAATTTTAATTGCTTCACCTAACAGCTGAATATCTTTGGAAATTTCATTTTTCAGATTTTCATCATTACACTGCGAGTACTCATCAAACAAACGCCCTAGTTCTTTTATAAATAACAGATGCTCTTCGACCGCAATCATATAGAAACCCCTTTACACAGAAGTTGACCAGTGGCTGCTGTAGTATCTTAACATGCTGACCAGAATATTTACCCTATTGGACTATGTCAGAAACTATCATTCTTTAAATAATTGTATTGTCCAAGTGTCCAATATATGACAACTTTTTAAAACTATTTGTTTAGCCTCCTTTACTAAAAGGGAATGACTAAAAGATAGACAGATGATTTATATACCAGGGGGGTAAGATATGTGGATTTATAAACCTTTTTTTAAATATGCTGCAGGTGTGATCTTAGTTCTGATTATCATTTATTTATTTGGAAAAATAGACTATTTTGTTTGGCCGCTTCAAAA
>DMSR01000002.1:0-243 GCA_003457145.1 Bacillus sp. (in: firmicutes) | reverse complement strand
GAAGAAATTACAAATGAATCAGAAAAAGTGATCAATGAAAACCAGCTTAATGTAGTAAGTCCGAATGAATTAAAGCAAAAGGCCATCTCATATCTAGGAAAAGTTTCTAAAAACCTAGGTGAAAACATCATGAGTGTTTTTTCATTCATTACAAGCGTCGCTACAGTTCTGGTTGTTGTCCCTTTTCTCGCTTTTTTCTTTTTAAAAGATGAGGAAAAACTTCGGCCCTATATAATTAAATTA
>DMSR01000467.1 GCA_003457145.1 Bacillus sp. (in: firmicutes) | reverse complement strand
TATTAGAAGGAAACGAAAGAGGATATCATTGTTCGACCCTGCATTACCAAATAGAGAGTACAACTAAGTTTGTTGTAGAGTGCTGTAATAGTCAAACATTACGAGATTTTATTTTTTATTTAAGCAGGTTGTCTAAATTCATTTCTTTAAGCACTAGCAGAGTTTTAATAGGAAAACGCAAAAATCGATTGCCAAAACAAACACAAAGCGTCCAAAAGCTAATGGCGCTTTGTGTTTATATATTAGGCTAATGTTCTTAATATTTCTGAAACCTACATAAATAGGAAAAGCGTTGTTGAAAAAAGTAAACCGAAAACAAACGGAAGTATTTTACTCTTTCTTTCGCTTGGCAGCTCTTCTTTAATCGTATTTAAGAGAATGCCTCCGGCCAGCCAGCTAAACCATACACCATAATAGGCTGTTGGAAGGGTGATGAAAATCCCAAGTAGCCAGCCTCCGAAAATTGCTACTGCGAGTGTCGCTGATTCGAATGCACCATACCGTTTTTTATGGTCTAAACGAAGTCCTACATCATTCACCATCAAGTGTAAAATGAAAACAACAGTGAACATGATAAGCGTTTTTGGTTCCTGCTTTAATCCTTTTACTAAGTAATACCCAATAAAGGAATTGTAGAGAGCAAAGGCAGCTATGTGTACGATGAACAATAATGTCCGATTCTGTTGTTCCTGATGATCATGGTGACTGGATCTTACAAAATGATTAATGATAAAGAAGGCGAGAAAGCCGGTTGTTGCGATTAGGTACAAGCTATACTCTTCAATATGCCTCGGAAGTGGTACCGTAAGATTAAATTCTTCCTGAATTTTTTGGAAGTCCGGGAGTAAGTGAACTGTAATATAACCTATCGAAGCACCGCCAGCAAATGAAAGCAAAGGGTTTCGAGGGCTTTCTACTAGCTGAGTGAAATATTTAACTGAAAAATGTACGCCTGCTAATAAAGCTACAAGGAAAAACGAAAGAATCTCCAATTGAGAAATCACCTCCTACGCTAAAACCTTCCCGAAAATGATAGAGAAGAAACATAATGAAAAATGCTGATTGTTTATTCCAATGACTGGACAAGTTAAGCTTTCTTTCATTGGATGTTACTTATCCGAATATACCTCATAACAAAAATGATTTTTCAGGAATAATTAAATTAAAAGTGGAAAATATAAAGAAAAAAAAGAAATGTGATCTGTCATGCAAATTATTTATCCAATTATATTTTTCCTTCTATCCTTAAAATGGGCTAAGTGGAAAAACTTTCTCTTGTACTACCCAACAGTGTTATTCATGATTGTTGGGAATCTTCTTTATAGTTTTTTGTTTAAAGATTATCCCTTGTGGAGATTTGAACACACATTTGAAAAAAATGTTCTCCCTACAAGGATGAGCATTGATTTATTAAAAACATTCACTTCGTTTCCCATATTGACGATCATTTACCTGTCTAACCTCCCAGAGAAGGAAACCTTTAAAAAGTATGGGATATACATTTTGTCCTGGTCAATTCTATTTGGGAGCATTGAATATGTATCTAAACAGCTCGGCATGATCACTTACCATCATGGATGGAATATGGGGTGGTCTCTCATCTTTGATTCTTGCATGTTTTCACTATTAGCGGTCCATTATAAACGTCCGATCATAGCATGGATCATTTCAATTATATTCATCTTATTCCTATGGAATACTTTCGATATCCATTTTGAGCTACTGAAATAACACAGGCCCAGCACTCGCTGGGCTATTTTTAGTATCCAAGTTTTTTCACTTTCGGATTTTTGTTCAAAGAGAATTAAGGAAGGGAAATCCAAAAGGAGTATGGTAACCTCTTCAAAAATAAACACGGATAGTAAGCAAAGTGATTAAAAATAAATGTCACTTCCCAGGGAATGCTAAACAGGATATTAAATAGTAGCTTTAAGAATAGGACCCTAATTAAATGGACCTCTTTTAAATTAGAGCTTTTACCGAATTAAAAGAGGAGTGCTGAATCATAAATGCCAATTGAAAATTGTCATGGTTACACATGAACTCACAAGGAAAAAGGCTATTATCTTACCTAATTATATATGGACAGGAGAATGAAAAATGGGGTTAAAGGATTTAGTAAAACTTGAAGGCCCTTTGCTAATTTTACTTCTTGGTGTTTTGTTATCTCACTTAGGGACCTTAATGGTTATGCCAATGCTGCCTATTATGCTAAAAATGAATGCCGGATTGACTTTGGGTCAAATTGGGATCATTTTTGCGGCGATTGCGATTGCGTTTCAGCTTGGCAGTATAATAGGAGGGATACTGGCGGATCGGATTGGCAGGAGATTCATCATTGGTTTGGGTGCATTCATCACTGGTGTAGGATTAATTGGATTTGCCGTTTTCTCGGGATTTTTCCTATTCCTTGTTGCGGCAGTAACAATGGGACTGGGCACAGGGCTAAATGCCCCTTCTACTAAGGCAGCCATAGCAGCTATTGCCTCGAATGAAAATCGGACAACTGCTTTCTCGATGCGGGGAATCGCAGCAAATATTGGAACTGCCACGGCTGGCTTAGTTGTGTATTTCCTAATAACCGGATCTGCAAAAAGCCCATTTTGGATTGCAGCCGTCATTTATTTCGTCCTTGCCACCAAAAGCTGGCTGCTGCTTCCCAAGAATTGTGGGGATTCACCATGCCCGGAAATCCCCAAAGGGGCATATAGGGAACCTCTTAAAAATAAACCGTTTTTAGTGTTTAGTTCTGTCACTGTTCTAATCTGGGCCTTGTACGCCCAGTTGTCCCTTGCATTGCCTATTGTTGCGACGGTCATCCTTCCAGACCCTAAAAATGTTGCACTTATTTGGACGATTAACAGTGTCATTGTGATCTCGACGCAGGGGATGGTAACAAAAAAGGTCATTGATCGACTACACCCCCTTTCAGCACTCAGCATTGGAGTTATATTTATCACTATCGGAATTTCCTCCTTGTACTTTTCAAGCTCGTTTTTCCATTTAGCGATAAGCGGGGCGATCTTCGTTATCGGGGAAATGATTATTCTTCCGACGGTTGATAGCACCATCTCGCAATTATCAACAACGGAACTAATTGGTTTGTTTTTTGCCTTAGCCAATGTGGTCTTCGGGTTGGGTGAAGCCACCGGGAAATCACTAGGCGGCAGCCTGCTTGGAATCGGTGAAAAAATCACCGCACCCGATACGCCATATACAATCCATGGGACAGGGCTTTTTTCACCGATTCCAAGCAGGC
>DMSR01000131.1 GCA_003457145.1 Bacillus sp. (in: firmicutes) | reverse complement strand
CTCTATACTCCTGATGAAATCGCTTCAATGCTAAAAATCTCTAAACATACCGTTTACGAAATGATCAAGCGGGGTGACCTGGCCGCTTTTAAAGTAGGCAATAAAATGCGAATTGAAGAAAGCGAGTTCGCCAGATTTAAAGAAAGCATGGCGGCATTACCTGGCAAGCGGCAGACAGAAACACAGAATCATTCACAGCAATCACTTAAATTAGCAGGAAGCCATGATTTCCTTGTCGAGCATCTTGTGAAATATACAGCCTCCCAAGAAACAGGCCTGTCAATCACGCCTTCGTATATAGGAAGCCTCGAAGGACTGATGATGCTTTACCGTGGAAGCGCAGACATAGCGGCCATCCACCTGCTCGATCCGGTGTCACAGCAATATAATCTTCCCTTTATCCGTCAGCTGTTTGTCCATGAGCCGATAACGGTCATGAGGCTGGCTTCTAGGGAACAGGGATTGATTGTGGCAAAGGGCAATCCAAAAAACATTAATTCAGTCAAAGACCTGACAAGGAATGATGTTCAAATTGTCAATCGACAAAAAGGTGCGGGAACCCGCTTCCTACTCGACTCCTTCCTTGCGGATGAAAGCTTGCTGCCAGCAGATGTGAAGGGCTATGACGATGAAGAATGGAACCACCTTGGCGCTGCAGCCCATGTAAGCAGAGGCACTGCTGACGCAGCTTTCGGCATCCGGTGCGCAGCCAGCCAGCTTGGACTGGATTTTATCCCTTTAGCACAGGAACAGTTTGACCTTGTTTTCCGCTGGACACCTGAAAACAAAGGTACATTGCAGCATTTACTCGACCTTGTCCATTTTACTAATTTTAAAGACAGCATAATCAAGCTTGCTGGATATGATGCCACAGACTTCGGGAAAATCATTTATGGCACCCATTTCACGGAGGTAAAAAAATGAGATCAAACAAATTATTCCTAACTGCACTAATCTTTATTTTTGCTTTTATAGCTGGATGTTCTGACTCCTCCCCAAAAGTTATTGCTGATAAAACTGGCGGGACTTCACCAGAACGTACTGATTTAATACTGGCAACGACAACAAGTACACAGGATAGCGGCTTGCTCGATGTCCTGGTGCCTGAATTTGAAAAGAATCATAATTACAATGTTAAAACAATTGCAGTAGGCACTGGGCAGGCACTGGAAATGGGATCGCGAGGTGAAGCGGATGTGTTGCTCGTACATGCTCCTGAAGCCGAACAGAAAATTGTCGACAGCGGGGATGCAATCAACCGCCACCGGGTTATGTACAATGATTTCATCCTGATTGGACCTGTTGAAGATCCAGCAAACATCAATGGGTTTGAAGTACAAGAAGCTCTGGAACAAATATTCGAATCAAAAGGTATATTCGTTTCAAGAGGAGACGATTCCGGTACACATAAAAAAGAACTTGAGCTTTGGAAAAAGTCTTCAATCGATCCATCAAAGCTGGATCAATATCTCGAAACGGGCCAAGGAATGGGTGCCACTCTGCAAATTGCTTCAGAGAAAAGAGGATATACACTGACCGACCGCTCTACCTTTCTTGCCCAAAAGCAGAATCTGAAAGATTCAGCCATTTTGGTAGAAGGTGATGAGAGCCTTCTCAATATTTATCACGTGATGCAAGTCAACAATGAAAAACATGATAAAATTAATGCAGAAGGTGCTAAAGCTTTCGTCGAATTTATGATTGATGAGGAAGTCCAGACCTTAATACAGGATTTTGGCGTGGACAAGTACGGAGAACCTCTCTTCTTCCTTTTTAAATAAGGTTTTTGGACATTTACTGGTTTTTCTCCGGCATAATGTAAATAGAGCATCAACCAAAGCTTTACTGATTTGGTTTAAGCAAATGTTATGATAAGCATGTTTTGCTAACGATTAAAATCTTGAAAGAAAGCCTGATAGCCCATGGAACTTTTAATAGAAGGATTAAAAAAAGCGATCGAAATGATTCTTTCCGGTGACCGTGAGATTTTGGAAATCACACTTTTGACTCTCAAGGTCTCCATGACAGCAGTCCTGATCAGCACATTTATCGGCATTCCGGCCGGTATGCTTCTTGGACTTGCCAGGTTTCCAGGTCGGCGGCTGCTACTTGCGCTCATCAATATCGGGATGGGTCTCCCTCCTGTTGTTGCCGGTCTTTGGATCACAATGCTCCTGTGGCGCTCAGGTCCGCTTGGAGATTTTGCCTGGCTGTATACTCCATCTGCAATCGTCATGGCTCAAGTGTTAGTCTCCCTGCCGATTGTCACCGGGTTGACAAGCACGGCTTTTCAGCAGATCAATAACAAGATGGTCCTGCAGGTAAAAGCTTTGGGGGCGACACGACTGCAGTTATATTGGATTTTGATGAAAGAAGTGAAGCTTGCAATCCTGGCGGCAATCATCGCTGGCTACGGGAGGGTGATCGCCGAGGTCGGCGCAGCAATGATGGTCGGCGGAAATATTAGCGGTGAAACGAGGATTTTGACAACCTCAATTGTCATGGAGGTATCAAAGGGAAACTTCGATGTTGCCCTTGCCCTTTCGTTCATCTTGATGTCATTGGCTTTCATAATTACATTTTTGTTAACCTATTTACAGCAAAGGAAGCGAAAATCATGAATCCCTTTATCAAAGTTGAAAACTTAGAGGTGACAGCTGGAAAAAGAACGCTTCTCTCCATTCCTCATTTCCAAATTCAAGCTGGGGATGTTCTCGGCATTATGGGCCCAAACGGCGCTGGTAAAAGTACGTTCATCAAAGCCTTGTCGCTCCTCGAGCTGCCAGCACAAGGATCCATTATCTTAAAGGGTAAAGATATCACCAAAAACCTGGCGATTGAGACCAGGAGAAAGTTCGCAGTTGCGATGCAGCAGCCGTTCCTCCTTGATATGAATGTATACCATAATGTAGCGATTGGCCTTAAGCTGCGTAAGCTTTCCCGTCATGAAATCAAAACGAGGGTGACCTATTGGCTGGATAAATTCAAAATCAGTCACCTGTCTAAAACACACGCCTTCGAGCTATCTGGCGGGGAGGCCCAGCGTGTCAACCTTGCTCGGGCAATGGTGCTCGAGCCTGAAATCCTATTCCTTGACGAACCCTTTTCCGCTCTTGACTTTCCCACGAAGGTGCAGCTATTGAAGGATATAAAAGCAATCATCCAGCAAACAAACACGACGACTGTATTCGTCAGCCATGACCTGATGGAATTAAAATATTTGGCAAGGTCCCTTGTGATCCTGATGGATGGCGAGATAAAACAGAGTGGTCCAACATCCGAAGTATTATCATCCCCTAACACTTCAACTGCTCCGTTTATCAATGAATGGCAAAGTCTTTTGAGTTAATTTTTTATCCCATATGAAAAGGTTTTTTCCTGTACGACTACCAGCCAAAAAGTGTGTCTGAAGCAGAAATCAACAGCAAGCTTAGCAGAGCCTAAAAGTAAAAAAGCACCTGCCTAGGTGCTTTTTTACATTAATTGCATTGTAGTAATACAAGTCGGGTCATTATCAAACGTGGATAATTCTGACTCCGCCATTTTTCCGCCGTACTCAATTTTTGTTCGATATGTTTTATCACGAGGCAGCCAAAAATCGATAAATCCATTAGCATGGGATTTCACTTTTTCATCCATTATCACATTTCCGTCTGTGTCCTCAATGTATACATCAAACTCTTTTTCTGCCATTTCACCTTGACAACCTGTCAAGCTATGATTCGTTCAAGGATGGGTTTGATTTTCGTAAGGTGCAATCGAAATAAAAAATTCATTTTCAGGCAAGTCGTACTCTGTTTCGCTTTCGTCACTGCTCGTGACAATCAGCTGGTTAGATGTGATGGAAGCGGACTTAGCTTCTATGTTCCTTACACTATAGTCATTCACCAATTTCTTAATGTCTTGTGTTTGATTTTCTTGTGAAGTGGTTTCTTCTTTTACAGATCCCCCACTGCAGGCACCTAACACGACGGCAACTGCAAAGGTAACCGCCAGGAGTTTTGATTTCATTCAGGTTTCACCCCCATGTCTTTTCTTTCGGTTTCGTAAACTTTATCATCACGAAAACAGCCTTTCTCTATCCCATTATATCATTTCTATTATGTGAGAATTCCCTATTTCAACACTCGACACAATATCTACATTTTTTATTATTGTTCGCTTTTGCACTTAGTGGGATTCTTCTTAATGGAACCTTGAACAATTAAAAACGGAGAGATGTCTATATTCATAAATTCGAAATCCTTGCGAAAACTATTTTATTAAATAATAATTATCTTCAAAAATAAAATCACGAGGTGAACAAATGAAATACGCAGTCATTACAGGTGCATCCCGAGGACTCGGAGCGTCTATTGCACAGCAATTGATGGCAGAGAGCATTTATGTCATTTCTGTTGCCCGAACTGAGAACAAAGACTTAAAGCAAGCAGCAGCCAGGAATGGCTCAGGATATGAACATTATAATTGCGACCTTGCTTCAGAACGCCAGGTGCATGAAGCTTTCTCTAAGATAACTGAAACCATTTTTCAAGACGCGGAGAAAGTATATGTCATCAATAATGCCGGGATGATTGAGCCAATCGAGGTCGCAGGTACTCTAGATCCTTCCTTGCTTATGACCAATGTACAGGTGAATTTGACTGCACCCGTACTGATCTGCAACCTTATATTGCAAAAAGCCAGTGAATCTGGAGTTGAAACAGTTATTGCCAATGTAACCTCCGGCGCAGCAGAACGGCCAATCCATGGCTGGAGTATGTATTGCAGCACGAAGGCGGCTATCAATATGTTCACGATGACAGCCGGCCTGGAGCTTGAAAATGCAGCGAGCAGCAGCAAAATCATTGCCTTCAGCCCCGGAATCATGGATACGGATATGCAGGCAACAATCCGATCTTCTTCAAAGGACGCATTCGCCGACCTTGAGACGTTTAAAAATTACAAAGAAAGCGGAAGCCTCCGCAGCCCGGATACAGTGGCAGGAGCACTTGTAAAATTGATACTGAACAGCGTCCTTGAAAACGGAAAGGTCTATAAGGTCAATGACCTGCTTTAATCTAATTTCTCACAACTGATATTTCTCTGAACTTAATGTAAAGGATTAAGCCAAAAGCGAGGGAACTTTGTCCTTCGCTTTTATACTTCTTCCTTTGGAAACAAAACTGTGAAGGTGCTCCCTTTCTCAAGCTCACTTTCAACGATGATTTTTCCCTTGTGTGCTTCCACCAGAGCCTTGACAATAGATAACCCGATACCAACTCCGCCTGTTTTCCTGGCACGCGATTTATCACCGCGATAAAAGCGCTCAAAAATATGCGGAAGGTTCTGGCTGGAAATACCCATTCCTTTATCCGCGACCTTAAAACCAGCCAGCTGTCCTTCATCGACGGTTGATACCGTGACCTCCCCATTTTCTGGTGTATATTTTAAAGCATTGTTGATGATATTAGTGAGGATCTGGACGACTTTATCACGGTCACCCCGGAACCAAATGTCGCTTT
>DMSR01000534.1 GCA_003457145.1 Bacillus sp. (in: firmicutes) | reverse complement strand
AATTATTGACCTCACCAAAGCAACAGCAGTCAGTATATCCCAAATTAAGGGCAGTTCGTTACTTTACAGGCATACAAAAACAGGCTGGTCATATATTTTCACCTCCTGTTTTTTAGTGTCAGCCTATTACCTTTTCTTTGTTCTGCATTTTTTTTAAATACTGCAATGTCTCTATATCCGTTCTTGCGGGAAGCTCGTACATTGTCTGATACTCTTCCGGGCCCTTACCGGTGATCAGGACCCATTCTCCTTTTTTCGCATTTTCCCATGCAAATTGAATCGCCAGCGTTCTGTCCGTAATAACCTTGCCTTTTTTCATGCCAAATTTCTCATTCAATTCATTAAGCTCGTTAAGCATCTCTTCGTCTTCCACTCCATTAAGGTCATCAAAGGTTAAGATAAATTCATCACTGAGTCCTGCTGAGGCTTTGACCATATGCTCTCTTTTAGACTTATCCCTTTCTCCCCTAAAACCGAAAATATGCTTTATAGTAGCAGCTTGATGTTCTTTGGCGGCCTGAAGGCAAAATTCAATCGCATCTCTGGTATGAGCATAATCAACAATAAAAGTTGCGCCCTCAGGGTGGGAAATCATTTCAAATCTGCCTGGCACCCCGGAAAATGTTTTTAGCGAAGAAATGATCACTTCCGGCTTTATCCCGATTTTAGCCGCTGTTAAAAATGCCATTGCCGCATTATAAACATTATGGAGACCTGGTGAAGGGTATGTTAATGAGTACTTGCGTTTCCCAAATATAATGTCAAATTTTGTTTGACCATTTAATGTTATATTCTCAATTTTTAAATCATGCTGGTTATCATACCCTATTGAATAAACTGGGATATTCCGGTTTGCCAGCAATCCAGCCAATTTGTCTCCCCATTCGCTCAGCTGGCTGACAACTGCAGCACCGTCTGCCTTCAGGTAATTGTACATCAATGTTTTCGCTTCAAAATAATCTTCAATGGTAGGATGGTAGTCCAGGTGGTCATGTGACAGATTCGTAAACAAGCCATAATCAAGTTCCAGCCCTTCAATCCTGGATTGTTTCAGAGCGTGGGAAGAGACTTCAAGGATTACGAATTCATCATTGCTTTTAGCAATCAACTCCTGTATTTGGAGCGCATCAGGAGTAGTATTAGAAGGCTTGTACACTTCATTATTTATGATATAAGACACAGTTCCTATTATTGAGCAGGATTTTCCTGCTTGTTCAAGTATGTGTCTCAAAATATACGAAACCGATGTTTTGCCATTTGTTCCAGTCACTCCAATAACTTTGTGGTTTCTTGATGGGTGATTAAAAAATTCACTTGCAATTTTGCCCAATGCAAGCCTGCTTTCATTAACCTGAACATAGGGAACCTCCAATTTCAGGCCTCTCTCTCCTATTACTGCAGCTGCCCCTTTTTCGATCGCCTCATCAATAAATTTATGGCCATCCATCTGAAAACCAGTTATTGCAACGAATAAGTCCCCTGGCTTAATCTTTCGGGAATCCATCTGAATTCCTTTCAAGTCAGGGTTATTGTGATTAGAATATGTTTTTATACAGCCCTCAAGGACTTCTAGAACCTTGGATAATCTCATTTCCATAACTCCCTTTTTAACATGACAATAAATTCCGATGAACTGGAATTCAGCAATGTATATATTATGTCTCTTTTTATATTCCCCCTTTTTATAAAACTATGCCTCATAATTCTACTTGTATTTCAATCAAGAAAAATGAGGATAAGGAAATAGCAAAAAAGACTGACTGCATAGCCAGTCTTGAGGGACTTATGGAATTATCTGTTTGAAAACCGGGATAAATATTTAAAATTCAACCGGCTGTGCTGCTGGAGCATGTAGGCTGATGTCATAGAACCTTTTTTTCTAAGCGTATTGAGCGCATTGATCATTTCTTCAGCAGTGCCAATTCCAATCCCGTGTCCATAGTATAGTCCATTGCCGAGATAGACTGCATTTTCACCGCGCCAGATCGGTTTCTCATAATCAGGATTGATGAAATAAACGACATCCCCAGGTATAAACTCACTGCCTTCTAGTGTAATAATCGCTAAATCAGGGTCGTAATTCCAGATCCACACTAACATGCCGCCAAACAAATAATTAAAATCCACAACTCGGATTGAATCCAGTACCGCCTTGTAAAATATAATCACCATTGCTGTAGAGCATTCAAATCCATATTTATTTCCGTTCTCAAAAATATCGTCAATTGCATCCGATGGCAAAACATTCGGCTTTAACAAATATCCTCTGGCCACCTTCGTCCAGTAAACTGGGTTAAATTTTGAATATGTGAATGAAGTAAAAGCTACTCCACTGTCCTTGAGCATCATTGACGCTTTAACTATATTTTCCCTAAGCCTTATTTAAAACAAGAGCTGAAAGGTTGTTTCATATTCAAACATTGTCATTGCTCTGTCCAGATAATCGTATATCTCTTTCTGTTTACCGGAAAGTTTCTGTAGCTGCTGGCTGCTTTGAATATCTGGAAATTTGATATAAATCAATCCTCTTCCCCCTCTTTCTCATGTCAATTATGTTTATGCATAATTAACTATATGAACAAGAGGGGCTTAAAAGACACGGGATTCACTGCGGACAGGGAGCGTTATCTAACGCAGGGTTTTAGGAAAATGATTCATTGCTCCTTTTTTAACGGACTGAGTGTTTTCACCAAACATAAAATAGTCGTTTTTCATTGGTCATTTTGTAAAACGATGAGCGAATCCTATTGTTTCAACGATGGTTTTGAGGGGTAATTTTAAGGTATCCACATTCTTAGGAGGTATTAATTATGTCTCAAAAAAATGAACATCAAAATGATGGATCACTGGAGCAGGAAAAGAAGCAGGAGAAGAATAAAGATATTGAACCACAGCGAGACCCTGTAAAGCCTCAGGAAGAAACAAAAAAGAATAAATGATAATAGAGCCGGTTACAAACCGGCTCTTTTTACAAAACACAAAGTCGTTTTTTCATGAAATGTTCCTTTCTGAAAGGCTTTTCGTAAACTTATTGCCTTAAAGTCAAAAATCCGCACCTGGTTTTTACAGGTTTTAATCATCCCAGTTGTAATGTCTCATCGATAAGAGGGGCGTGGCCTATAAGAATACAGATACACAAATATATTCAAAAAACAACAATAAATGGGAACACAGCTTTCTAAAAAAACAAAAACGAGGTGTTAAGCATGGATAAAAAAAACAAAAAAACAGACACTGTTAATAACGGGCCTCAGAATATGGATCA
>DMSR01000446.1 GCA_003457145.1 Bacillus sp. (in: firmicutes) | reverse complement strand
GGGCGGTGCCCGCATGCATTGCTCTGTCAGTGGTGTAGGTGACATGCTTGTCTACAGTGAGGAGGAAGCCATTGAAGCATCGAAGAAGTACTTGAGCTATTTTCCTGCAAACTTTCAATCAAAAACAGAAGTGAAAGAAGCAGTTGCGCCAAAGGAGGGCAGAAGCCTTGAAGAGATTGTTCCAGTAAACCAAAATGCCCCCTTTGATATGTATGAAGGGATAGATACATTAATTGATAAGGGCAGCTTCTTTGAAATCAAAAAGCTGTTTGCTCCTGAAATTATCACTGGGCTTGCGCGGATTGACGGCAGGGCAGTAGGGATCATTGCCAACCAGCCAAAGGTAAAGGGGGGCGTCTTGTTTGTTGATTCTGCTGATAAAGCGGCTAAATTCATTACCCTTTGCGATGCCTTTCATATTCCGCTGTTGTTCCTTGCTGATGTGCCAGGCTTTATGATTGGTACTAAAGTAGAAAGAGCAGGAATAATCCGCCATGGTGCGAAGCTAATCGCCGCTATGAGCTCTGCAACGGTTCCGAAAATTTCTGTCATTGTCCGGAAGGCATATGGTGCTGGTCTTTATGCAATGGCAGGACCAGCCTTTGAACCGGATTGCTGTATTGCCTTGCCAACAGCGCAGATTGCTGTAATGGGGCCAGAAGCAGCAGTAAACGCAGTTTATTCGAACAAAATCAATGAGATCGCCGATCCTAAGGAGAAAATTGCTTTTGTTCAGGAGAAGCATCTGGAATATAAAGAGAGCATTGATATCTATAAGCTCGCTTCAGAACTTATTGTTGATGATATTGTTGCGGCATCTGATTTAAGGAATGCACTGATCGAAAGATATAAATTATATGAAACAAAAGATATGCTTTTCAGTGTCAGGAAACATCCTGTTTACCCGGTATAAAAGAACGGAGGCCCTATTAAAGGGGCCTCCGTTTCATTATAGGTCAAGAAGGATTAAGGGTTTACGACTAGGGACTTTTCTCCTTAATTTAATATGGACATTCTGCTTTTTATCTAAGGTTCACTAAGAAGAATCCAATCTTTAATTCCCATCTGATCATTATTTTTGTTGATCTAAAATCAAGTTTATCTCATTAACCTGTTTTTAAAGGGCTGAAAGCAGAAATAATCATAGAGAATTAGAAACACTTCTTCCAAATAAAGCATTGTTTCTGATAAAATATGTCTTAAGAAAGAATAAGAGGGGTTCTCTTATGAAAATTGCAATTATTGGCGGCGGGTCTTTAGGCATGCTTTTCTCTTATTACTTAAGCTGGGAGCATGATGTTTTTTTATATACTCGGACGAAGGAACAATCAGATCTGATTAATACTGAAGGCTTGCATATTATAAAATCTGGTGTTAAGAGGGCGGCAAAGCATATTACTGCAGCTCCGATTGCTGCCTGGCAGGGGTCAGAAGATTTAACGATAGTAGCTGTAAAGCAATATCAGTTACAAAGTGTAATCTGCGATATCAAGACAAAGGCTAAACGGAGCCTTCTCTTTCTTCAAAATGGCTTTGGCCATATTAACCTGATTTCAGAATTGCCTGCCGCCTCAATTTATGTTGGCTCAGTTGAACATGGAGCAGTCAGAGCAGGCGGGAATACGGTGTACCATAATGGAGAAGGTGTAACCCGGACTGCAGTATTTAAAGGAAGTGAAGGATTTTTAAATGAATTTTCCTCGTCAGTCGCCGCTACCTTCCCGATGATCCTGGAACATGACTATCATGGAATGCTAATAAAGAAGCTGGTGGTCAATGCTGTAATTAATCCATTGACAGCAGTCCTTAATGTGAAAAATGGAGACCTGGTCAAAAATCCATATTATCATAAAATTTTTAGTATGCTTTTTGAAGAATGTGCACAAGTGCTTGAGTTACATAATAAACAAGAGTATTTTCAGAACTTAATGGAAGTTTGCAAGAAAACGGCTACAAATCATTCATCTATGTACAAAGACCTGGAAAATGGCAGACAGACAGAGATAGATGCTATCCTCGGTTATTTGGTCCAGGAGGCTGAAAGAAAAAATATACAAGCTCCATTAATACATAATTATTTTCATTGCATCAAGGGGAAGGAGCAAGAAAGGGAGGGGGCATAATGCCGGGAATTTTCTCCGCATTGATTGCCATAATTATTACTGTGCCGATGATTGGTTATCTTGCAGTGTTTATCATCAGCAAGCAGGTTACAGGAAACCATCGGCGGTCAGTGAATCTTGCTATTGATTTCAGCACATTTTTGTTCGTATTGTCAGTCCATTTTTTAATAGTAACCATTTGGGAAAAGTCCTATCTATGGCTGATTTTGCTAATCCTGTTCGGGATAGCCGCTTTCTTTGTCTTTATTCATTGGAAGTTTAAAGAGGAAATAGTTATTCCAAAAGTATTCAAGGGTTATTGGCGCTTTAATTTTTTGCTGTTTTTTTCTGCATATATCATCCTAGTGTTATTTGGCTTATATCAAAGACTTACTTTATTATTTATTTAGGTACTGTTAAAGGCTTTGTTTGTTTTGAATCAAGTTGATGGGAGAGGAAGGCAAGAGATTCCTTCGTTAATGAAATTTCAAAAAGTGAATGTGGTGTTCGGAGACTCCGAAAATAAATTTTGAATTTAGAAATTTCGTAAGGCAAAGTTTTTTTCATTTCCATTCAAACAATGCTATACTCTTAACAGTGAAAATTGTTTACCAGAAAGGAAGTACAGTTAATGGAGATGTTGAATCTCTCACTTCCGGCTGCGAACCGGTTTGCGACAGATTACCTTGCTGGAAGCGCTGAACTTCAGAGCTTCTTTCATTATGACTACAAAA
>DMSR01000256.1 GCA_003457145.1 Bacillus sp. (in: firmicutes) | reverse complement strand
AATACACCATATAACCAGGACGCGATTCCGGAAGGGGTCATTCGGGTGGATAATTGGGATGAAGCTAACACATGGGTTAATAATTGGATCAAAACTAACTAAATCGGCCTGTTTTCAGGCCGTTTTTTATTTCGATCCTGATTAGACTTGCTAATTTAGTCGCTGCCCTAGTTTTAGTGCAATCGATATTTTTTATAACCATCTTTCTCTTAATCCGTGGTAAGGTACAAGCGAGAATAAGGATCGTTCGGCGAATTTTGTTTTAACAGCAAAAAATTCAACAAAAACACGATTAGGGGAAATCAGAGCTTTTTACAGAGAAAAGACCGGGAAATTCCCCGGTCTTCAAAGATCTCTTATTGTACACATTCAGGACAGCGTCCGTATATCTCAAATTTATGACCTGATATATCGTAGCCTTTAAAGCTTGCCTCAAGGTTACGCATAGGGCATGTATCAATTTCCTTTGTCTTGCCGCAGTCAAGACAAATAAAGTGATGGTGGTGCTCCTTATGCGAGCAGGTAAACCGAAAATGTTTTTCTCCTGACAGTTCAGTCATCTCCAGGATGCCTAGTTCAACAAACACGCTCAAATTCCGATAAATTGTATCAAAGCTTAGACCTGGATAATTTTCGGTCATCTGTTCGAGCACTTCACGCGCTGTTAAATATTTATCGTTGTCCGAAAAGAGCTGGAGCATATCTTCGCGCTTTCCAGTATGCTTATATCCTTGTTCCTTCAGAAGGTTCATTGCTTCAAATACATTCATGATAACACCACCCTGTTAAATAGATCTGGAAGCAGAAAATTTCTTTAACCAAATAGTTACGACCAGGATGACTACAGCAATCATTACAATTGTTCCTCCTGGCGCGAGATCCATGTAATAAGAAAGGATTAACCCTCCCAGTACTGAAATTTCACCGAAAAGTATTGAAAAGAAGATCGTCTGCTTAAAACCTTTCGCGAATCTCATGCTTGCCGCAACTGGCAATGTCATCAAAGAAGAAACTAACAGAATGCCAACAATTCTCATCGATGCAGCAATCACTAAGGCTACCATAACAATAAAGATGAAATGCAGCGTTTTAGCTGCTATCCCAGTAGCTCTTGCATACTCTTCATCGAAAGATAATAGGAATAACTCCTTAAATAACAAAACGACCATTAAGATGACAAAGACGCTAATAGTTGCGATTGTCCATAAATCCGTTCTGCTGACTGCGCTGACACTTCCAAATAAATAGCTGAATAAATCTGTATTGAATCCATCAGCGAGTGAAATGAAGATTACTCCAAGGCCGATTCCACCCGACATGATGATTGGAATCGCCAGCTCCTGATAATGCTTATATACTGTTCTCAGTTTCTCAATAAAAAGGGATCCTGCAACTGAAAACGCCATTCCCATATACAGCGGATTCAGGCCACTGAATAACATGAATTTCTTTTCCAGTAAGAGGCTTGCAGCTAACCCGGCTAAGGTGACATGGCTTAATGCATCAGCTATAAGGGAAAGTCTGCGGACAACAATGAATACTCCAAGCAAAGGCGCAATCACACCAATAATCATGCCCGTAAAAAAGGCATTCTGTAAAAATTCATACTGTAAGAGACCATTAATCATGAATGGCCCCCCCGTGATGATGGTGATCATGCGTAAGCACATGGACATCATGCCCGTATATTTGGGAAACATCATCGATCTTCAATTGCTCGAATTCCTGAGTACTTCCATGAAAATGCATATTTTTATTAAGACAGGCTACATTCGTTACCTTATCAGAAATGGTACCGATATCATGGGTAACCAAAAGCAAGGTAATTCCATCCTGCTTATTTAGCTTATCGAGCATTTCATAAAATGAATTTACATTTTTGGCATCTACACCGACTGTCGGTTCATCCAAAATCAGTAATTCCNNAGAGCGCTCTTGCTATGAATACCCTTTGCTGCTGGCCTCCGGATAGTTCTCCAATATTGCGGTCTGCAAAACTCTCCATTCCGACTGATTCAATCGCCTTAGTAATTTTGTCTTGATCGATTTTCTTTAAGAATTTAAAAAGACCAAGTTTTTTTGTCAGTCCGCTTGCGACAACTTCGAAAACAGTAGCTGGAAAACCAGTATTAAAAGAATTGGCTTTTTGAGATACAAAACCGATTTTATGCTTTTCCTTAAATTTTCCGATTTCCTCTCCAAAAAGTTGAATACTGCCTTTTTGCGGCTTGATTAACCCAAGCAGCAATTTTAACAAAGTAGACTTACCCGAACCATTTGGGCCCACTATTGCCAAGAAACTTCCTTTTTGAATGGAAAGGTTTATATTTTCAAGTACATTTTCTTTATCATATCGATAAAACAAATCTTGCACCTGGACGATATAACTGTCACTGCTCATTTTTATCACCCACAAAATAAGAATCATTACGATTTACATTTAGTAGTATATCTTTTACCAAGTAAAATGTAAATACAAGTGCTCGAAGTAATCTTTGATTTGCTGGGCAGAAAGTTGTCACGAATTCAACTCCAGGCTCATACCCTACTATGGAGGAGTGATGATCTTGGCTATTTTCGAAAATATTATTAACCATAAAATAAGAAATATTACGGCTGATGAACTGCTGAAGTATGCCTCACAATTTCAAATTTCCATCTCAAAACCACAGGCGCAGAAAATCGCTGCATACTTACGAGGAAAACAGGTTAACATTTTTATTGATTCAGAAAGAACAGCATTAATCAAAGAAATTGCCCGCATTACCGGACCTGAGACTGCCCGGGAAGTGAACAAACTATTCGTCGAATTCACAAAGTAACTTTTTTAATTGAAAAAGCTGTGGTTTAGCCCACAGCTTTCATACTTTGTATTCTATTCTAGCCATTCATTATGTTATCTAACAAATTATCATCGAATACTTTGCCTTTAAGCATGGCAATTTCATGTTTGTACGGTGCCTTCTTGCTGTTTTTATCTTCTCCTACAAATGGTGTCTCAAGAATTTTCGGCACTTCACTCAGTTGAGGATGATGAACGATATAATTTAATGCGTCAAAACCGATATGTCCATACCCTATGTTCTCATGGCGGTCTTTTCTCATGCCAACAGCATTTTTGCTGTCATTGATATGAAGCACCTTCAAACGGTCAAGACCGACAATCTTATCAAATTCATTCAATACACCATCAAAATCCTCAACGATTGGATATCCAGCATCGTGGGTATGGCATGTATCAAAACAAACAGAGAGTTTATCATTGTATATGACTCCGTCCATAATCATTGCTAG
>DMSR01000258.1 GCA_003457145.1 Bacillus sp. (in: firmicutes) | reverse complement strand
TTAATATTAAATATAAATTTTTTGGAGCAAAAATGTTATTCCTCTTCTCAATTTGGCTTGCTTCGATCAATTCACTTTGTTCCACAGGTAATTCCATATGGCTATTGGAAATGCACTTTTGAAATCTTGCACCAGCTATGAAGACATCTACCCCATCATTTGGTGGAAATCCAGCATTCTCTTCATGTAAAGAGAAACGGTGTTGGCAACTTTTTGATTCGCGCATACTTCATCCTCCTGTAAGATGTATTCTGACTCTATTATAAAACAAATATTCGGAATTTTCTGTGGCTAAATTTAGGATTTTTTCCAGACAAAAGGGAAAGCATCCTGCTTTCCCTTTTTTAATAACCTATTTAACATTGTTTAAACCGCAGATCGGTCAGAAATTCGCTTTTTCAGCTCTTTTTCCAACTCTGCAGGTGCTTCCGGAAGATCTCCATTAATTTCTATAAACTCGCCTTTATATTCATGAAGTGCATGTTCATAGCGTGGGTCATAATAATGCACTAACAAAAATTCTATCATTTTCTCATAGTTATTATTTTCAACTGCTTCTTGGAGTGATACTGAAATCTCCTGTTTTTTGATTCTCTTGAGCAGTTTGGATACTTTATGGCTTACTTCTTCTTCAAACCATGGTTCATTTCTGAACGGAACCACATATTCATTATAAATTCGCTCGACCCTTTTAGAAATCGAACTATTAACCAAGATATGGATACCCTTTACTTTTTTTTCAAGTAACTCATCGGGTTGAGCAGCGCGCCCGATTCTCTTGCTTTCCGCTTCAATAATAAAATACCCTTTACCACTAATTTCTTTTAGGCGCTCAAATAATAAAGCATCAAAGACTTTTTGATTATGCCCATCTCCCATACCGATCATTCCGAAGATGGACCCTCTATGGTTAGCCATTTTTTCTAAATCCACTACAGGGTACCCTTTATCCTCCAGTACCTTTAATAACTCGGTTTTCCCCGTTCCTGTCATACCGTGCAACACAATTGCTTGGTCCGGAAGAAGCAAAGGGATTTGTTCCAGAACATGTTCCCGATAAGCTTTATACCCGCCGGACAGCCGTACCGACGGAACACCTGCAAAATCCAGGAAGGAAGCTACGGACTTACTCCTCATTCCGCCTCTCCAGCAATGAATCACTGGTTCTGCACCACTATTTTTTAGGTCCTTAATTTCTTTGAGCAACTTAGGAAGTTTAGGGGAGACTATTTCCATCGCTCTCCATTTTGCTGCTTCTTCTCCGGCCCGCTTATAAAGTGTGCCAATTTCTTTTCTCTCTTCATCAGAAAATAATGGAATATTGACTGAACCGGGAATCGGTGCTTCGTGATGCTCAATGGGAGCTCTAACATCCACAGGTATATATTGTTTAAAATTTATTAGGTCTTGTACTGATATGTCCTTCATTTTTTCGCTTGACCTCCATGGTCACAAAAGTGAAAACTGCATCTTCCTATTTTAGCGAAAACAGCCGGGAATTTCACTATAAATAACTTTATGTAATCACTATGCTACCATATTTGAGGGGAATTAGGAAAAAGCGCATGTATTTTGGATATTAGATTATTGCCAAAGCGCTTCTTTTTGGGGCCACATCGGCTTCAGGTAATCATAGAAAGTCCGACTGGTATAAGGACAGACGGGGTGATTGCAGTCTACTCCCTTACAGCCTTGCAACGGTACTGCCGACGAGGGGGTGCACTCACTGATTAAACAGCAAGGAGGACTTATGATCCTGGGGCTGGATGTAGTGGAAAAAAAAGAGACCGCAGACTATTTTATGCGGTCAACAGGAAAATTTTTTGCCGACGAGGCGGCTAATCGAACGGCAAAAGTTTTTCCATTCCTTCGGGAAAGAATCAAGTCCCCCGCTTTCATAAGTTTTACCTTTTGTTTCGAGTTTAACTGACCAGCTAGTGCCATCCACTATGATGCCTTCTGCCTGGTAATCTTCTGCCCATTCCCATACATTTAGGGCGTACATCTGTTTTTTAAAGTCCTCCACACTCCCTGGGTGCTGCATTTTCATAGGACCAGGAGCCTTAGAGTCCAAATGCCATTCAAAATAAGTGAACCTATTCCTAGCAAAATCGACCTTCACTCTCAGTTCGGGACCAGGATAGCCATGTAGTACAGCTGACAGCCTTACTGGTTCCTTTTCTGGGCGGATAGATACGAGGTCACCATTTAAGAGGAAGATTTCATTCTTCCTGTTGATCAAGGTTTCTATATATGATTGCTCAATTGAATAGTCTGTATCATTTAAAAACTGAGGAGCTTGTTCGCTCATTTCCTTGCAAATCAGGGGAATCGTAATTGCTCCCTTTTTCTCTAAAATATCGAAAATTGCATCGTACATTTTCATCTCAATCATCTTCCTTAATATATATCTTTTTTAGCAGCTTGTTTAGTAAGCTACACTAATTTTATTTTTGCCATGCCTTCTCGATCTGAAGGCTCGAAATGATGGCTCTATGCGAGGAAAAGCAACAAAACGTTGTTAGCTGTTTTATTAGGAATTATTAATATTCGTTATATTTTGTCATTTCATTTTTCTTTGATGAAATGTTTGCATTCTTTAAGTAAAGTATATAAAACTCTTTCACTGTATTACTGTAACAAATCGCACGCTTTTTATAAAAATCCACAACAGTTTTTGACAAAAAAGTTTAGTTTTCGCAAGGAATGCTCGAGAAAGAATAATTATTGTCTCTTTCTGCGCTTTCCCGAGAAATAATTTACCTATCGATTTGTATTTATTTGCAGTTAACCCCCCTCTTAAAGGAGGGGGGGGGAATCAGTGAACATATTTCCCGTTATGGGGAATCTCTGTGGTTTCAAAGTCTGTTAACAGTTTTTTTAATGAATTTAGTAAAAAATCTCCGCCAATGGATTTCCCATGTCCCGTAACAGCCCAGTCAGGTTCAAGGGCGGTAATACGTTCAACAGATTGCTTCGCCATCATCCAATCAGGTGTAAAATATGCCGGGGGACCGTGAATTTCCAATGTCTGAGCTAAAACTGCCAATGCTGATTCCTGCTTTACCGTAATGAACACATCTCCAGCTATTAGTGCCCTGTCCTCATCCCTGAATAAGGATACATGCCCAGCTGTATGCCCAGGTGTAAAGATCCACCTCCAGCCCGGCATAAAGGGAATCTCCCCATTTTGAGGCAACGCTACTACCTTGGATCCCAAATTGATGGCTCTTCTTGGGTATAAAGGTGAGATGGCAGCCAGCAAACCTCCGCCAACAGTAGGGTCAGGTGGAAGATAATCCTTTTTGCCTGTCAAAAAAGGGAGTTCATTATCATGGGCATACACAGGGACATTCCACTTTGATAAAAGAAAATCCAATGCACCCACATGGTCAAAATGCCCATGTGTCAAAACGATTGCTAGAGGTGCTGTATGTTCACCAAATTTCCTTTTCGCAGCTTTTAAAATATATGGTCCTGAGAAGGGAATGCCTGCATCCACTAAAACCCAGCCATTGTCTAACTCTACAAACGCAAGATTAGCGATCAAGGTTCTTATAACAAAAATATTACGGCTGTTTATTTCATTATTCATTTTCTCCAATTGCTTACATCTCCTTTATTCCGGGTAGAGATAGTTTTCCCTCGGAAAAGATAAAAAGTATTGACAACAAAAGGTTTTGAAAGCTGTGAATAAGGCAAAAAAAAGATAAAACATATAGGAGTGTTCAAAATGATTGATTCACTGGCTAAACAATTCGAAAAACCAAAGGGTCTCCTTGGGAAGCTCGCAGGTTCGATAATGTATTTTGAGAACCGTAAAATAAATAAATGGAGTATCCAAAAGCTTCAGATTCAAAAGCGGGATCGTATCCTGGAAATAGGGTATGGGCCTGGTTATGGAATTAAGACGATGATGTCTAAAAACCGCTGGATTAGTGTGGACGGAATTGACCTGTCTGAAAAGATGTATGCAGAGGCAGTCAAGAGGAACAAAGAGTGGATAGAAAATGGCAGGGTATCTCTGGAAATAGGGGATGTTGCCAATTATCAGCCTGAGCAATCCTATCATAAAATTCTCTCAGTAAATAACTATCCGTTATGGAAAAACCCAAAGCAATCCTTAATCCATCTTTATAACCTGCTCGAAAATAAAGGAAGAATCGTCCTCACTGTCCAACCTAGGGAAGAAGGGGCTTCAGATTCAACCGCGAAAGGGCTCGGTAACAGAATGAAGCAGGATCTTTTTGATTGCGGATTCCGGAAACCAGAAGTTTCTTTTTTAAGAGTCAGGCCCGTTTTAACA
>DMSR01000433.1 GCA_003457145.1 Bacillus sp. (in: firmicutes) | reverse complement strand
CGGCGCATGGATTCATTTCCGCTTTTGGCTAATTGAGCTTTGAGACTGCCCGGCTTGTAATAAATCCCCGAGTGGATAACCCCGCTGTTGTGGCCCGTTTGATGTGTGGCAAGCTGTGGCTCCTTCTCGATTATGGCCAGGCTAGCTGCAGGAAATTTTTCCATTAGTGCCTTGCCGACCGACAAACCAACAATACCGCCTCCAATTATTAAATAATCATACACGTTCAAATACCCCTTCTTTCCCTCAAAAGTGTCTTAATCCGGAAGCTTCGGCAAGCAATTCAACGATATGCATAACCTTTACTTGGTCCTTCAGACCTTCTTTTTCTATTCCATGCTGCATTTGCAGGTGACAGCCTGGGTTACTTGTCACGATAATATCCGGATAAAGCGGCTTTATATGGTTCATTTTCCTATCAAGAATTTCACTTGCTTCCTCATAATGAGTGATATTATAGATTCCCGCAGATCCGCAGCACATATCTTGTTCTGGCAGCTGTACATATTTTAAACCAGGAATTTTTTTCAATAGCTCCACGGGCGGATCATAAACCTTCTGTACATTTCTTAAATGGCAGGAAGGCTGGTATATTGCTGTCCTGGCAATTCTTTTTTCAAGTGGAAGGTTCAGCTGATTGGCTATCCAGCTAATATCCTTAGCTTTTGAAGCAAAGCGCTCAGCCCTGTCGTACCATTCATCACCTGGACGGAACAAATGATGATATTCAACCATCATAGCCCCACATCCGCCAATGCTGTTCACAACAAAATCCACATCATACTTTTCAAATGCTTCAATGTTTGCCTTGACTAAGCCAATAGCAGCCTCATTTTCACCACTATGCTGATGAAGTGCTCCACAACAGTTTTGTTCTTCTATCAGCAGTACTTCACATCCAGCTTTCTGTAAGAGCAGCATGCTTAAATCGTTGATTCTTCCATAGAGGGCATCCATAATACACCCTATAAAAAACGCTACCTTCATTACCGGTGCCCCATCAGGCTTTAAATGCGTATGCTTTCGGCTCATTTCCTTTGATTTATCAACCCTTGGAATCAATTTCTCCATTTCTCGCATTGATTCAGGGAGCATCTTCAAAAGCCCGCTCTTTGGGATTACCTGGTCCATCCGAGTTTTTTGATATAGATCAATACCTTTTCCAACTATCCTCATCACACTTTTATTATTAATCCCTTTTTCAAAGATAAGCTTTCTAACAGTCTTTTCCTTAAGTGTCCTTTTAGGTTTTTTTTGCTCGGTGATGGCCGACTTTGCTGATTCATAAATCTTTCCATATTGTACATTTGTAGGACAGACCGTTTCACAGGCCCTGCAGCCAAGGCAAAGATCCATAGATTGGCCCATGTCTTCTATCGAAATTTTTCCTTCTGCAGCCATTTTCACCAGGTGAATCCTTCCCCTTGGCGAATGGCTTTCCTTTTCAGTGGTCACATAAGTTGGACAAGCTGGGAGACAATAACCGCATTGAACACAGTCAAATGTATGTTCGTACGACAGCAAATCTTTCAGGCTATCACTCTTCATGATGCAGCACCAACCTTTGGCCCGGTTCTGGAAATATCTTTCCCGGATTCAATATATTGTTTGGATCCCACGCCACCTTGATTCTTTTCATCATATCCAATCCTATGGGCCCAAGCTCCATTTCCATAAATGGTGCCTTCATAACCCCAATCCCATGTTCCCCTGAAAGAGTTCCTCCCAGGTCAATTGCAGCAGCAAAGATTTCTTCCACCGCTTTTTCCACCCGAAGCATTTCTTCCTTGTCCCGCTGGTCAGCAATGATATTTGGATGCAGATTCCCGTCTCCAGCATGACCGAATACAACAAGGTGAATATTGTATTTTTCTTTTATTAATTTCAGCCGGCGGAACATCTCAGGGATTTTACTTCTTGGTACAGTTGCATCCTCCGAAATCTTTGTAGGTTTAATTCGGACAATGGCTGGAGACACAAGCTTGCGAGCTTTCCAAAGTTCCTCTTCTTCTGCTTTATCCTTTGCGTGCCTTACTTCTCTCGCTCCTGAATCAATGCACTTTTCGCCAACCTTTACAATTTCGCTTTTCAAGGCGTCAGGATGCCCATCAACTTCGATTAAGAGAATTGCCTCTACATCTATCGGGAGACCAAGAGGTTCATATTCTTCGACTGCTTTTATCGATTCCTGGTCCATAAGCTCCATTTTTGATGGTAATATTCCGGAACCCAGTATGTTCGAAATAGCTCTCCCTGAATCCACTATATCTTCAAATACGGCCATTATCGTTCTTGTAGCTGGGGGTTTGGGAATTAGCCTTAAGATGGCTTCTGTTATTATTCCCAGGGTTCCTTCTGACCCGACTATGAGCTTGGTTAAATCAAAGCCAGTGACATTCTTTACTGTCCTGCCTCCTGTACGGATGACCTCTCCTTCAGGTGTAACAACTTCCAGTCCAATCACATAATCCTTTGTCACTCCATATTTCAGGCCTCTTGGTCCTCCTGCGTTTTCCGCCAGGTTTCCTCCTATTGTAGAAACATGTGAACTGCTTGGGTCTGGAGGATACATCAACCCATAAGATTCTGCAGCCTTATTAATATCAGCAGTAATTACTCCAGGGGAAACAACCGCAATCAAGTCATCTGGATCGATATCAAGTGTTTGGCTCCATTTGGAGAAATCGAGTATGATTCCTCCTTCAACTGCAAGCGGCCCCCCACTTAGACTGGTTCCCCTCCCACGTGGATAGATAGGAATTTTATATTCATTTGCAAGCTTAACGATACCAGATACCTCTTCTGTGGAAATAGGTTGAACGACTAAATCAGGTAAATAATTGCCGAAGGAAGCATCATAAGAATAGCTGTGACGATCTGTAATATCAGCCATTATTCTTTTACTATCATAAATAATTGAATAGATTTTCCCGATTGCTCCATCAGTTATCATACTTTCCCCCCGATTCCTTGAAGTATCAATTATTATGCCGGATTGAGATAGCCTTCAAGTGATTCCAAAATCGCTTTTTTGGCCTCTTCAGCCCTGCCTTCCATGATTGCTTCATGATTTTTTCTATGCTCTCTTATAACTTGATTATTCATTTGGACAGATCTTATTTTATGGGTATGATTTCTGAATCTATCGGATCAAACCTTTCTATAAACCGTGTGAAATGGCTTGCAGCCTTTCTATTACTTCCTTATAAAGCCTTTTCCGTTTTTTGATCGGTTTTATACTTCTTTAGTCTCCACTTGGTAGAGGACTGCTGGCTGTTCCAGTAAATATGGAACTATTCTAATTACGTATCATTTCTTTAAATGTCATAATCTGTCGATAAGGCTTGCTGACTGCCAACACGCTGGTCTCCAAGCTTAATCCTTGCATTCATTAGATGGGCTCTCATGAAATAAGCTGCTTTTTCTGGCTGCCTATCTTTTATGGCATTAAATATTTTTAAGTGCTCCTCATATACCTGCTCTCTTTTTCTTGGCATCCCTATGTTTCTTTTAAGGGAAAATGCAAGTGCCTTTTGATAGAGATCAGATAAATTTTCCATGCTTTGGATCAGGAATCTATTCTTGGAAGCTTTAACAATTTCCCAGTGAAATTTAAAATCCGCTTCGTGTCCAATGGCGCTTTCATCCTGGACAGTTACTTTAAATAAATCTAAGGCCTCCTCGATTTTATCCAGTTCTTTTTCTTGGTAACGGGAAGCAGCTAATGCAGCTGCCTCCGTTTCAATAATTGACCTCATTTCAAGTAATTCATATACCTGTTCGATTTGTACCATTTCAAAAGTAACAGATTCAAGCATATCTACTAAATGAATTTCCCTAACCCAGCTCCCTCCACCCTGGCGGGATTCAATCAAGCCGCTGGCAGCCAGTACGCTAAGGGCTTCACGGATTGGAGCTCTGCTCACGCCAAACATTTTGGAAAGCTCATTTTCTGACGGGAGTTTTGTGTTAGGGGGAAATTCATTCTCCTTAATCATTGTTTTCAATTGGTCAAAAACTTGATCTGAAACTTTTTTACGTTCGATTGGTATTACCA
>DMSR01000434.1 GCA_003457145.1 Bacillus sp. (in: firmicutes) | reverse complement strand
AAGTCCTGAGATGCTGATTTGTTTAACGCCATAACGCTTTTCCCAGTAACTGAAAGCTGAGTGAGAAACAAATCAGCATCTCAGGACTTTCAACAACAAATGATCCCTCGCAAAAGGAATTGCAAAGCCTGATTTCACATGCTAAAGAAGAAAAAATAAAGTATGTACTTAATGAACAAAACTTCGATTCCAAGCTTGCAAAAATGGTCGAAAATGAAATTGGCGCAAAATCGCTGACTCTTCACAACCTTTCAGTATTAACTGATGAAAACATAAAAAATAAGGACACATACTTTACGTTAATGGAAGCTAATATCGCTACATTGGAAAAAGCCTTAAACGAATAATCTACTGATAAAAGCCTCCAATTATGGGGGCTTTTATTTTAAGCTTACCGGGACGGTAATTCTGCCTTATTTTAGCTCGAATAGGACCTTTGATCATTTTGCATGCTAATATTGTATCAAACAAAAAGGAGTGATATTTCATGGCGAAGGATGTTCTATGTGAAGTAAACAACTGTCATTATTGGAAACAGGGGAATCATTGCACTGCTGACCAGATATATGTGGTCAGCCATAATGGCGAAACTGCAGATAATACAAGGGAAACCGACTGCAAAACCTTCGAAGCGATGGAATAATGTCCTTAAATGTTATGGACCGGGATCAACTCGCCCGGTCTATTATTACCTGTTCAAGGGCATCTTCAATGAGAATCAAAGATAGTAAAACAGCCTTCTAAAAAAGTAAAGCACCCTTCATAATGAAGGATGCTCATCTTTATGCTTCTAAACTTGCCATTGGACCAAAGAATTCAAAATGGCTTCTTTCTTCTGTAACCCCAAGCTCTTTAAGAGAAGTATTAATTGCCTTCATAAATGGAACCGGACCGCAAAAATAGAAATCAGCTTGTTCCAGGTTAACATTTTCCTTCAGCCATTCCTTCGTTACATAACCTTCAACATCAAAAAGCTTTTCCTGGCGGTCCTCATCAGTCGGAGCGTCGTAGAATACATATGAATTCACTTTTGCTTTTTCAGCTGTTGCCGCTACTTCATCCCTGAGCGCGTGAACCTTTCCATTTGCAGCTGCATGAATGAACGTAACTTCTTTTTCGGGCTGCAGCTCTGCTACAGTGTTCAACATGCTGACCATTGGCGTCAATCCAACTCCGCCGCTCAGCAACACAACTGGGTTGCTGTTTTCAGTATTAAGGAAAAAGTCACCTGCAGGAGCACTGATATTCAGTATGTCCCCCTCATTTACACTGCTGTGAAGGTAATTTGATACTTTCCCATCAGGAGTCGCCATGCCTTCTTCTTTTTTGACGCTGATGCGGTAGTAATCTCTGCCCGGTGCGTCGGATAAGCTATACTGGCGGATATGAGTAAACTCCTCCCCTTCAATTTCAAGCTTGACGCTAATGTACTGGCCGGGATTGAAGTCCGCAATTTCTTCTCCGTCAACCGGTTTTAAATAGAAAGAAGTAATGACTTCACTTTCATCGACTTTCTTGGTAACGACAAACGAACGGAAGCCATCCCAACCGCCTTTTTGGCTTGCAGCCGCATCGTACATTTCTGCTTCTACAGAAATAAACGCATCAGCGATTACCCCATAGGCCTCTCCCCACGCATTGATGATTTCATCCGTTGCCGCGTCTCCAAGCACTTCTTTAATAGCAAGCAATAAATGCTCTCCTACAATCGGATAGTGCTCCGGCTTGATTCCAAGACTGCGATGCTTATGGGCAATCTGGTTTACAACCGGCAAAATCGCTTCAAGATTGTCGATATATTTTGCTGCCGCATAGACAGTTCCCGCCAAGGCTCTTTGCTGCCTGCCCTGCTTTTGGTTTGCATGGTTAAAAATATTCAATAGTTCCGGATGGTTTTCAAACATTGTTTTATAAAATACTGTTGTGATTTGTTCACCGTGAACCTCAAGGACCGGCACGGTTGATTTAATGACTTCAATTGTTTTTTGGTTTAGCATTTATGACACTCCCCTATGTGTAAGATATTTAACTTTTCCTCATTCCCATAGTGATTATATTAAATATAAACAATCGATTAAGTGATTCAAATCACACTATTGTAAAATAGTAAATTTGTTCTGCCTCTTTTGGCTTACCCCTGTACAATAAAATAACAGAATGGCAATAATTAGAAAATCAATAAGACATAAAAATACTTGAAGATTTCCCAAGCTTTTCCCTTGGGTATCCTTCCACTCAGATAAAAATTATCCAAAATCTACATGTTTGTATGCTTTTTTCATACAATTCTTTTAGAGGTGATGATAAATGGCAAGAGTAAAATATGTAGAAAGTGACGTTGACTTAGTGGCTAGGATGATGAGGGCAGAAGCCGAAGGTGAAGGAAAACTTGGTATGTTAATGGTTGGAAATGTGATCGTTAATCGTCTAAAAGCTAATTGTTTAGACTTTAAAGATTTAAGAACCATTTCCCACGTCATTTTTCAGATACAAGGAGGAAACTATTCTTTTGAAGCAGTACAAAAAGGCAATGTTTTTTATAACAGAGCAAGAAGTGTAGAAAAAAGATTAGCCAAACAAACCTTAAATTATTGGAGGGAACATCCTTCCAAATATGCTCTTTGGTATTTTAATCCGTATGCTCCATGTCCGCCTACATGGTATGGTCAGCCATTTGCAGGTCAATATAAACAACACTGTTATTATGAACCAAAGGCCAATACTTGCGAAGGTGTTTATAGATGGTAAACCATCCCCCACACATTGTGTGGGGGATGGTTTAGCGTTACCCTTATTCGATTACCACTTCCTAAAAAATAAAACTCTCTTCCTTAACCAATACCTCCCGCAGCCGTTTCCGATTTAATTCAAATCCGATTCCTGGCTTATCAGGTATCTTAATTTCACCGTTTTGCACGTTGATTTCAGGCTCGATGATATCTTCATCCCAATAGCGGTCCGAGCCTGAAATATCACCCGGAATCGTGAAACCAGGCAATGATGCAAGGGCCATATTGTGCGCTCTGGAAATACCGAATTCAATCATCCCCCCTGCCCAGACAGGAATGCCTTTCGACAGACAATAATCATGGATTCTTTTCGCATCACCTAAACCGCCAACCCTGCCAATTTTAATGTTGATGATCTTACAGCTTCCAAGTTCAATTGCTTTGCGGGCATCGTCAAACGACACAATGCTTTCGTCCAGGCAAATCGGTGTTGAAATCTGCGCCTGCAATGCGGCATGATCGATGATATCATCATACCCAAGCGGCTGCTCAATCATCAGTAAATCAAATTCATCTAGTGCCTTTAACCGTTCAGCGTCTCGTAATGAATAAGCTGAATTCGCATCAGCCATCAATTGTAAATCGGGAAAGTGTTTTCGAATCCCGGAAATCAACTGAAAATCATTTTCCGGACTGATTTTTATTTTTACCCGTTTAAAACCTTGCATTAAATAAGCTTCTATCTGCTTGATCGCCTCAGGCAAAACTGGATTTCCAACCACAACACCAGAAGGAATTGCTTCCTTCGTGCCCCCAAGAAGCTTAGCTAATGACACACCATCCCTCTTTGCCCTTAAATCCCACAAAGCCGTCTCTATCGCTGCTTTCGCCATATGATTCCGTCTAATAACACTGAACAAAGCTGTGGCTTCTGATGGATGACCAAAAGTTTTCTCCTTTAATATCGGGATAAGAAAGTCCTTAAGTACATGATAGGAACTCTTTACCGTCTCCTCTGTGTACCATGGAGAGGTGAAAGCTACACCTTCTCCATAACCGACCACTCCATCAAGTCCCTCCACTTCTACGATGATCGCGTCCCTTTCAGTGACTGTCCCAAGATGAGTCATAAACGGCTGCTTCAATGGCATTTTAATAACATATAAGTGGACTGACTTAAGTTTCATCGCCGCCTCCTTCGGAAACCAGCAATTCGCGCAGCTTCCTTCTTAGCAATTTCTTTGCAGCATTCCGTGGAAGGCTTTCTACGAAATAGAATTTTTGAGGGAGCTTGTACTTTGCAAGCTTTTGTTTGCACAGTTCATGCAGCTCCCCCACTGAAACCTCACTAGCCGGACTTAAAGCAATGAATGCCGCCGGTACCTGCCCCCATTTCTCATCCTCTACTCCAATTACACCTGCATCGGAAACACCTGGATGTGAAAGCAGTACACCCTCTATTTCGGCAGGATAAATATTCTCGCCACCAGAAATAATCAAATCGGAACGCCGGTCAAGCACATAAAGGAAGCCATCATTATCCAGGTAGCCGATATCCCCGGTATAAAGCCATTGATCACGTATCTTTTCACGCGTCTCATCTTCCCTGTTCAGATAACCCAGTGTAACATTCGGCCCTTTTACGATGATTTCACCTTCAGCATTGGCTGGAAGCTCATTCCCCTCATGATCCACAATGCTGATTTGGTTCGGAAACAAAGCTTTTCCTGCTGAACCCAAACGTTCAATGCTGTATTCGGGTGATAATGTTGCAAATTGAGAGGACGTTTCCGTCATACCATATGTCTGAAAAACGGGGATTGCTTTCTCGATACAAGCTTCCAGCATAGGCAGAGGGGCGGGACCGCCTCCAAGCAGCATACACCTGAATGCACCTGGGAGTTTTTCCATACCTAGTTCATTAAGGATTCGCCTAAGCATCGTACTGACCACAGACATCACGGTAATATTTTGTCTGTGAATATCTTCAATCACCATTTTCTCATCAAAGGAAAGGTGAAGGACAACTGGCATACCGTATATTTGGCTTCGCATCAATATTGAATACCCGCTGATATGGAAGATCGGCACGGTGCAAAGCCATTTATCATTTTCCTGCAATCCAAGGTTCAATGCTGAAGCAGCCGCACTCCACCAATGGTTGCCATACGTCTGCATCACACCCTTTGGGTTCCCAGTCGTTCCAGAGGTATACATGATTGTAGTGACATCACTGAGATCAAATTCAGTAAGGAGGACTGGTTCTTCGCCTTCTATGTTGTAAAAGTCGCCTTTACTGACCATCCGCACCCCTGACACTATTCGGGCTGCCTTGTCCGAAAATCCAGCTTCGTATATTAATATTTCTGCCATGGAATCATTCAGCTGCCAGGATAATTCCTCTGGGGTGAGGCGATTATTTAAAATGACTGTTTTTACACCAGTCATCTGTAAGGCATAAAGAATGAATACAGATTCGGCCTCATTTGACAAAAGCACTGCTGCGGATGATCCTTTTGCCAAACCAAGAGCTCCTAGCTTCCCTACAATATCTACTGCATGTTCAAAAACTTCCTTAAACGTATATGTATGTCCATCGAATATCAAAGCTTCTCTGTCCGGTGTCAAATCTGCCCGTTTTCTTAGCCAGTTTGGTATGCATTCTCCCATTTAAGATACCACCTTTATACGAAAACAGCCTGATGGATTTCCATCAAGCTGTCTTTCGATCTATTCTTCTATCTTTTGAAATTATCGGAAAATCAAGGGAATCTAGGGAATTGGCCAAAGTCAGGCTTTCGCTTTTCCTTGAATGCATCACGGCCTTCTTTCGCTTCTTCCGTTGTGTAATAAAGCAATGTCGCATCACCAGCTAACTGCTGAAGTCCAGCAAGTCCATCCGTATCTGCATTCATTGCCGCTTTAAGGAAACGAAGTGCTGTAGGGCTCTTTTCAAGGATTTCCTCACACCACTTGATTGTTTCTTCTTCAACCTGATCAAGAGGCACTACTGTATTGACAAGCCCCATATCCAATGCTTCCTGAGCGTTATACTGGCGGCATAGGAACCAGATTTCTCGAGCCTTTTTGTGGCCAACGATCCTTGCTAAATATCCTGAACCATAACCAGCGTCAAAGCTGCCTACATTAGGACCTGTCTGGCCGAAAATCGCATTGTCAGCAGCAATAGTCAGATCACAGACAACGTGAAGAACATGGCCGCCGCCGATTGCGTATCCTTTTACCTGAGCGATTACAGGCTTAGGGATGACACGGATCAGACGCTGAAGGTCCAATACGTTCAGACGTGGGATTTGGTCATCGCCCACGTAACCACCGTGTCCGCGCACTTTCTGATCTCCACCTGAACAGAATGCATCATCTCCAGCACCTGTCAGCACAATAACTCCAACACTGGAATCATCGCGTGCATAAGCAAATGCGTCAATCAGTTCCATAACCGTCTTAGGACGGAATGCATTACGCACTTCCGGGCGGTTGATAGTGATTCTAGCAATGCCGTTATATGTTTCATAAAGGATATCTTCATACTTGTGTTCTGAAACCCACTCAACTGTCATTGATATAGCCTCCTATTATGTATTCGACAAAAACTCACTTACTATTGTACCAAATTTTTCAGGTTCTTCCACATGAATTGCATGGCCACAGCCAAAAATCGACATATGGGTTGCATTTGGAAGCACAGAAGCCATTTCCTTTGCAATCTTGCAAAACTTTTCATCCAATGTCCCAGTAATCAGCAAGGTCTGAATCTTTAACGAATCCAGCTTGTCCCACCAGGAAGGCTGAGAACCTGTCCCCATTCCGCGGAGGCTATTTGCCAGCCCTGCAGGATTATTATTCAGCCGCTGACTCCTTATTTGTTCCCTTACTTCGTCGGGCAAATTCAGCTGTGAATGAAAAAGCGGGATAGATTCCCAAAAATCGATGAATTGATTTACTCCATCGACCTCAATCCGTAAAGCAAGGTTGTGGTCCTGCTGAATCCTGCTGGCCCTGTCCGCAGCTGACTTGATTCCAGGCGTAGTACTTTCCAGCACCAGCTTCCTCACCTTTTCTGGAAACAGGCTGGCGAATGTGATGGCAACGCGCCCTCCCATCGAGTATCCAAGCAAATCTGTCTTCTCGATTCCCAATTCATCTAAAAGGACTTTCAAGTCCCTGGCTACCTTGATGATCTCATATCGCCCAGAATTATTGGGAGAATCCGTTTTCCCATGTCCAATCAAGTCAACCATCACCAGCTGTGAATGATTTTTCCAAACAGGGCAAAACGGCTTCCATACAGAAGCCGCACCTGTAAAGCCATGAAGCAATAAGAGTGGAACCCCATCGCCGCAAATTTCGACATGATACTGGACGCCGTTTATCAATGTATTCATTTCATGTCACCATTCAGCATAGATGTTATTTCCCGGGAAACAGATTTCCACAAATCTCGATGTTCTTTCAGGTTCCTGTCCCTCATTGTCTGTATTTCCATTACCTTCAAGCCTTTAATGCTTTGATTCTCGTTGAAAACATCAGTAAAATGTGACCAGTCTTGAATAGCATCGTACTTTCCATGATACATTTCGACAATGTGGCTAAAGTCGAGACCCAGCGGTGTCCCAAACAGCTTTTCAAAGTGCTTTGGTTCATTAGCCTGAGGCAGGAATGAGAAGATTCCGCCGCCATTATTATTAATCAATAGGATATTAATATTGAGATTATATAGCTTCGCTGCCAGCAGCCCATTCAAATCATGATAAAATGTCAGATCGCCAAGCACCAGATAGCATGGCTGTGAAATTACTGCCGCCCCCAGTGCTGTGGAAATGATTCCATCAATTCCATTGGCACCTCTATTTGCCATAACCTTGATTTTTTTATTGTTAAAAAGGAAGAAGGAATCAAGGTCACGAATTGGCATACTGTTGCCCACAAACAATGTGGCACCCTCAGGCAGCATTTCAGCCAGCTGATAGAAAAGCTTCCCTTCACTTAACTCTTCCACCTCAGAAACTGCTGCCAGCTTGTCCTTAGTTAAGGCGTTCACTTCACTCCACTGTTGGAGGTACCCAGAATCCATGACCCTTTTAACCGTCTTTCCGATATTCTTGCAAAAAATACTTTCTTCACAGTAAAGCATTTCCGAAGCGGACATGGAAGGTTCTCTCCAGCCTCCGCCACTGTCAACGACGATTTGCCTTGCAGTCCTGTTCTCTTTTATAAAAATCGTCAACGCTTTTGAAATTGGCATCGCTCCAAAGCGGATGATCAAATCAGGCTTTAAAGCATCCTTGGCATCTTCATTTCGTAAAAATGCATCATAGGCATCGATAATGTATTGGCCATCATGTTCCCCGCTTCTTAATTGTGATAAAGGGTCCGCGAGGATAGGGAATTTTAATTTTTCGGCAAGGGTGATTACTTCATTTGCAAACTGGCTGTTATCCATTTGGCCGCAGACGATGATTCCCCTTCGATAAGAATCAAGTTCAAGGGCTATTTTTTCAAACAGGTCATCTGACAGTGACAGATGGCCTGTCTGGATATCAACATAACGATTGCTCCGTTCGCCTACTTCAAATATCCCTTCATTCATAATTGGAATCAGCGGTTCCCTAAATGGAAAGTTCAAATGAACAGGACCTGCAGGATAGCTGGAGGCCATTGCTGCTGCCCGCGCACAGACCGTGCGTGCATAGCGGATCATCTCATCTGTTTTTTCCGGCGGAGCCATTTCAACAAACCATTTCACATTTTTTCCATACAAATGAATTTGGTCTATAGCCTGTGGTGCGCCAACATCCCGCAGTTCGTGAGGGCGGTCCGCCGTCAGGACAATCAATGGAACCCTTGAAATACTCGCTTCGATGATAGCGGGATAATAATTGGCTGCAGCCGTACCTGATGTACAAAGCAGTGCGACTGGCTTATTGCTGGCTTTAGCGATTCCCAAAGCAAAGAATGATGCAGAACGTTCATCCACCTGCACATGGATACGCAATTCCGGATGCTCAGCCATAACCAACGCCATTGGAGTTGACCTTGAACCTGGACTGATGATTACATCCTTCACACCTGATTTTGACAATTCAGCTACAAAAGCAGCAATATATGCTGTTAAACCTTCCTGGTGGCTCATTTTTTCTTTCCTCCAAGTGCTGTCAGCATCGGCCTGAACTTGATGCTAGTCTCTGTATATTCACTTTCCGCATTTGAGTCCGCGACAATTCCGCACCCAGCAAAGAGCGAAGCTTCCCTTCCCTGGATGAGGCCAGAACGGATCGCAACTGCAAATTCCCCATTCCCCTGGTAATCCATCCAGCCGATTGGTGCGGCGTAAAGCCCTCTATCCATCTGTTCTACTTCCCTGATTTTCTCGACTGCTGCCTTTTTCGGCAATCCTCCAAGTGCGGGAGTAGGATGAAGCCTGTTCACCAAATGCAGCAAGGACGTTCCTTCACGGTTTTTCCCGACCACAGGCGTATATAAATGCTGAATATATTTCATTTTCATCAATTTGGGTTCATCAGGCAAAATTACTTCATCACAAGTCTCACGCATCGCTTCTTTAATCATATCCACGACATATTGATGTTCAATTAAATTCTTGTG
>DMSR01000272.1 GCA_003457145.1 Bacillus sp. (in: firmicutes) | reverse complement strand
GAAAAGCGCAAGCGCCTTGGTCAGCCCGACAAGCACTGGCCGACTAAACCGCCACACCACATCCTGCGGCAACGTCGGCACTAGGACTTCGTATCCGTCGAAAGGCCTGACAGTGAAGACGCTTTGACTTCATTGGCAGGACCGAAGCGTCTCGAGGAATTAGGAGCCGCAGCTAGACAGGCGACTCGAGGGGCTAGGTACTGCTGGCCACTATTCCTAGTGCAAAAAGTATATATGCTTATAGTAAAAAAATAGAGAGATAAAAAGGAGTATTTATGACTGAAAAGCACTTAATCGCACTGGACTTAGACGGTACCTTACTAACAGATGATAAAAAGATCTCTGAAAACAATAAACGTGTCATAAAAAAAGCCCGCGAAGAAGGACACATTGTCATGATTGCGACTGGAAGGCCTTTCCGTGCAAGTGAAGTATATTATCATGAGCTCGAGCTTGACACGCCCATTGTAAACTTTAATGGTGCCTATACCCACCATCCGCTTGATTCAAATTGGGGGGTCCATCATTCGCCGCTGTCTATTGATGTCGCTAAAGACATTGTCGAGGCCCTGGAGGATTTCAAATACCATAATATTATTGCAGAAGTGATTGATGATGTATATGTCCATTATCATGACGAAAAGCTTATGGATATTTTCAATATGGGAAATCCAAATATCACGACAGGGGATCTTAGAAGGTTCCTAAAGGCTTCTCCAACAAGTGTGCTGATCCATACCGATGAGGATGACGTTAAGAAAATCCGCAAACACTTGACCGAGGTACATGCAGAAGTGATTGACCATAGAAGCTGGGCCGCTCCATTCCATGTCATCGAGGTCGTAAAATACGGGTTGAATAAAGCTGTAGGGCTAAAGAAAGCATCTGATTACTTTAAAATTCCTGCTGACAGAATCATTGCATTTGGGGATGAGGATAATGATTTAGATATGCTAGAATATGCGGGACGAGGGATTGCCATGGGAAATGCGACTGCCGAGGTCAAAAGTATTGCAAACGACCTGACGCTTTCAAATGAGGAAGATGGAATCGGTGTTTACCTTAACGACCTTCTTAATTTAAAGGCTCTCTAAAAAATTCCAGACCGGTTTCAGATTGATACAGCAGCCCAAAGAGCATACTATGGTTTGAAGCGGCTTTACAGCCAGTTTCAAATTCGCTCGTATATGGAGGGGTAAAATAATGGGTAAAAGCAATAAATCCAAACGTTTTGTACAGCAAGGTGTAGACACTGTCGCCAAGCATGATGAACGTATCCCTTACCACACCACATATGCCGAGGCTGAAGCACAAAAAATGGCCAATGTACGGGAATCCTCCTTAGGAGGAATATAGATGGGAAACAGGCTGTTTCAGGAAGCAAGAAAGGCTGTACATCTCGCTAAGAACGCAGAGCCTGCCGAACAGAATGCGGCCATTTCTACCGCTAAAAATGCTCTTTCATCAGCATATGCAAATACGACAATCACTGAAAAAGAGCAGCTTCGGGCATTTCAGGACGAGCTGAATTCAATCGAAAGCAAGTAAAAAAGACAATCTGGCGGTAAATCCGCCAGATTGTCTTTTTTACCTACCGCCTTTTTATTTAGCATTGAACCTTTCAAGGAGGACTGGAAAAGTATGGAGGATTTCCCCTGATTCTTTGCTCCGTTCATATAAATTCAAAATCAGCGAACCATTTTGGGGCAGCTTATTTGATGGAATGGATAAGTTAATCGTGAACGACTTCCACTCCGGGTACTTTGACCCTAATGCAACCTCTGTCTGTCTTATCAATTCATTGTGCCCATCTTCGACCGAATAATAAAACTTCCCATCAATCGGTCTTGCTTCTCCGTTTACTTTATACTCCCCCTTGCTTCCTTCTGCCTTAATCTGCATAAAAACCGGATTCTCACCAGGTATATACATCTTCTTGACATCCTTCAGCAAACTCGAATCAGTAATAGGCTCGCGATTTATTGCCGTTGCTTTCAGCTTAGCAATGACTGTGTATTCACCTTCCTTAATTCGCTTGCCTTCTACAGAATAGTCCCAGCTCTCCTTCCATTTGACCGTTTCTTTAGGCTTTATAACCAGGGTTTCAATTACCTGGGCAAAGGCTCTGCCTTCTGAGTATTGGTACACCTTATTCTTTTTTGAATCGAGAACGGTTATTTCATATTTTTGTGATGTTGGAAATTCAACAGAAAGCGGAATATCTCCGTTATTACGCAGAACCAGTCCAAATTCAGCTTTTTCCGGTCCGGCAACAGTGTCAACAAAAAAACTAAAGTCCCTCATTTCTGAAGGTGCTTGCTGTTCCTCTCCTACAGCCAATGCAGGAGCCACTGCCATCAATAGCAATATGATCGATAAGCTAATGTTCTTCATTCACTTTCCTCCTGTAAAAAAGTTCTATTCCCTCCTGAAGAACCCGAAAATTCCAGTCGTTTGAACAATATTAGTGAATGCCATTGGATCGACTTCCTTAATGATCCTTTCAAGGTCATAAAGTTCGTATCGGGTAACGACTATGATCAGCATTTCCTTTTGTTCACCTGAAAAGGCTCCCTTGGC
>DMSR01000274.1 GCA_003457145.1 Bacillus sp. (in: firmicutes) | reverse complement strand
AAAAGGAAGGGGATTTGTTTCCTTCTTCTGCGGATCAATTTGTTGGTGAAATGAAGAATAAGCTTCAGCACAGTGCCGATTTCAAGAGCAAAGAACTGCCTAATGGCATTACACTTGTCTATTTAGATACGATGGTTGAAAAAAAGATGCTTCACCAGGATATTATTTCTGCACTTCATGAGGTGCACGGTTCTCCTGATGAAATTCTTGAAAATATTACTGTTGGAAGCACAACAAAGCATAAATGCATGGAGGATGGGATCCATTCCATCCTTAGAGGGGCCATTCTCATCCATTCTGCAGGATATTCCTGCGTCATTTCAGCACTTATCCCGTCAAATGAAAACCGCTCCCTGACAAGACCTGAGAATGAGGCACAAGTACTTGGCCCTCAACTGGCATTCAATGAAAGTCTGTCAACAAATATATCCCTGATCAGAAGGTATTTATCCAATCCGAACATATGCAATGAAAGCTTTTCAATCGGAAAGCAAACCAAATCCGCCGTCTCCATTCTGTACATGAAGGATTTAGCAGATGAAGACATGATTGACCGGCTGCGTGAACGGATTAACGACATTAAGATCGATAGTGTACTTGACAGTTCAATTCTTGCTCAATTAATAGAGGATAATTCGCTGGCCATTTTCCCTCAAATGGTCCTGACGGAACGCCCAGATCGTGCTTCTGCATGGCTGCTTAATGGAAAAGCGGTTGTCCTTGTCGATGGCAGTGTTCAGGTAATCGGCTGCCCGCATTCTTTTATTGAGTTTTTCCAAAGCATGGAGGACCAAAGTGTGAGGTGGCAAATTGCCAGCTTCCTAAGGCTGTTAAGAGTTTTCTCGATGATCGTTTCTATCTTTTTCACAGCTATATATGTGGCTGCGCTCACTTTTCACTATGAAATCATTCCGCAGACACTATTGGTTCCTTTGGGCGAGTCCAGATCCCGCGTACCTTTCCCGCCAATCATTGAGGCCTTATTATTGGAAACGATGATTGAGCTTTTGAGGGAGGCAGGGGCACGCCTTCCGACGAAGGTTGGCCAGACAATGGGTATCGTTGGCGGTATTGTAGTCGGTACCGCAGCGGTAGAGGCAGGATTTACAAGTAACATCCTGATTATCATCATTGCAGTAAGTGCGCTGGCTTCCTTTACGACCCCAAGTTATATGATGGGAAATGTCATCAGGATCCTTAGGTTTCCATTGATTATTATGGCTGGATTTTGGGGGTTCTTTGGGCTGATGATCGGATTTTGCTTCCTGCTGATTCACCTGTTAAGACAATCCAGTCTCGGCAGTCCTTTCCTTGCTCCCTTTTATCCGCCAAGGTTTGCTGACTGGCGAGATAGCATCATCCGTCTGCCAATCGGCTTGACGAACACAAGACCAGTCCAATCAAGGCCCTTGGACAGAGTTAAATATAGATCACGCAATTCAAATGAGGATGAGTAAAGTTGTGGTGTTATAAATGAAAGTGCAAATTGAGCAGAAACCCCAGACAATGGTCAACACATTCCTGTTAGCTTTTATCGTTCACTCCATGCAGTTTGGCGTAGGTGTACAGGGTTTCCAGCGGATTGTATACCTTGAAGCGAAACATGATGCCTGGGTTTCGGTTATTTTAGCCGGTTTTGCTTCAGCAGTTGTTGGCTTTGTCATGGTTAAAACATTGGCAGCATACCAATCAACTGATCTTTACGGTATCCATTATGACCTTTTCGGCAAATGGCTGGGGAATTTGTTGAATATCCTTTTCATTATCTATTGCCTCTTCGCCTTCCACATCATTGTCCGAAACTATATGGAGGTCCTCCAGGCATGGGTGTTCCCTGAAATTCCAATCTGGATTATAAGCTTTTTCCTTCTGTTCCTCGTTGTCTATGGAATCAATGGTGGAGTCCGAACAATTGTCGGGGTGAGTTTCTTTAGTATCGTTTTATCTCTTTGGCTGGTCTTTCTTCTGGCCTACCCTTTCCAATTTACAAATTGGGATTATTTATTTCCGCTTTTCGAATCGAGCATACCCAATATTTTAAAAGGTGCCAGGCAAATGAGCTTTACAATCATTGGGTTTGAAATCATTTTTATCATCTATCCTTTTTTAAAAGAAAAAGACAGGGTAAACAGGCATATGCAATTGGGGCTATTATTTACCACCCTCCTATACCTTGCACTGATGGTAGTATCACTTGCCTATTTCAGCGGCGGCCAGCTGGAAAGAACAATCTGGGGAACCCTATCCCTTTTTAAGATTGTCCGCTTTCCTTTTATTGAACGATTTGAATATGTAGCAATCACATTCTGGGTGCTGTTGATCCTGCCAAACATCATGCTTTATCTTTGGGCTGCCTCCCGGGGCCTGGCAAGGATTTTCGATAAAAAGGTGAATAAGATGAGCTGGATTCTCCTGGCTATTCTCTTTTTAAGCTTTCAGTTCCCTTTGAACCGCAATAAGGTTAATCTCTTGAATGATTTTTTTGCAAGAGGATCTTTTTATATTGTTTTCTGTTATCCTTTTATCCTTTACGGGCTTGTCCTTCTAAAAAAGAAATTTTTTAAAAAAAGGGTGGATTGAATGGGAAAAACAGCGTTTAAACTAGTATTGATACTTCTCATCACCTTCCTTTCAGCGTGCGCTAACCAAAAGACTCTCGAACGGATGGGACTTATCACCACGATGGGCTATGATTTAACTGAAGATGGAAAAATCCTTACAACGATGGTGCTTCTTCAGATTGATCCCGAAGCTCCCCAGAATTCAACAATCCTGACAAGCAAGGCGGCAACTAGCAAGGGTGCAAGAATCAATTCCGATTTAAAAAGTCCGAAAAAATTGCAATCCGGGCAACTTCGGGTCGCTTTATACAGTGAGGAAATTGCAGAAGTGGGGATTATTAACCTTGCAGATACTCTTGCAAGAGACCCAGCCATCAGTGATTTGACCTATCTGGCTGTCGTTGAAGGCAGTACAAATAAAATCCTGGAGCAGAAGAATCCACAATTCTCTGATATTAGCCAGCTTATCTATAAGGAGCTTGACCAAAACATCAAGGGGGAGCTCATCCCATCCACAACATTGCAGGAAACCATCCACGATTATTATGCTGACGGCATCGACATGATCCTCCCTACGTTAAAGGGTGAGGATGGACAAGTCCGGATTTCCGGTATGGCTCTTTTTAAAGACGACCGTATGGTGGGGAAAATCACTCCGACGGAAGGGTTTTATTTAAAATTGATTAACGACCGCTACGAGGCGGGAGCCCTTGAGTTAACAGTCAGCAAAGAAGGCTTCAAATCTCTGATTGAAGACAAGGAGCCTGATGAATTAGCGGTGGTAATGGACACGATCCACAGTAAAAGCGACATAAAATTAACCAGCAAGGATAAATTGAAATTTAATTTGTCTATCACCCTGAAAACGAGGCTGCTTGAAGTGAATCAGACTATCGATTTAAAAGATCCCGAGAATGTAAAACTTCTCGAGAAGAAAATTAAAGAAAAGATTGAAAAGGAAGTGGCATCACTCGTTTCAAAAGCACAATCAAAAAATTCAGATCCATTTGGTTTTGGTGAAATTTACCGGAAAAGTGTGAGGCACGCCAATTTGACCAAAAAGAAATGGCATGAGATGTACCCGGACAGCAAAATAAATGTTGTCATTGATTTTGAGATTATGAGAACAGGGGTAGTTGAATAAAAACAGCGGGAGATATAGGTATCCCCCGCTGTTTTCCTTTTTATCCAAATTGTAAATTTTTGCAAACCAATCAGCTTAAAAAAACAGCACCGTAGCCAAGAGCACTCATAATCACCAGAGCTGGATGGACCTTCAATTTCTCCATCAGCACATAACCTGCCACTACAAGGAACAGGGTCTGGCCGATACCGATTTCCAGATAGGAACCAGAAAAAAATGTATAGGCCATTACACCAAGCATGACGGCAATTGCAGGCTTTACATACAAGGTCATTTTTTTCACCTTCGGGGAATCCTTGAATTTATAAAGCAATCCAAGCAAGGTAATCATCAGGATCAGTGAGGGTGACACCGTTGCGAACACACCGACAAATGCCCCCAATATTCCGCCTTGCTGGTATCCAATAAAACCTGCCATTTTCGTGGCAATCGGCCCGGGGAGCGAATTACCAAGTGCCAGTACTTCACTGAATTCGCTGACTGTCAGCCACCCATAACGGTCGACAACCTCGTTTTCAATCAGGGGGATTGAGGACGGACCGCCGCCGTACCCTAAAATTCCGGGTATAAAAAATGCTAAAAAGATTTTCCATTGTATAATCATACGGTTTTCCTCTCAGGTACAACAACTTGTTTTTCCGACTTCTTTTCTTCTTTCTTTTCCGGACCGAAGAGCGCCCAGCCTAGCAGCAGCGCAATCAGAATGCCAGGGTGGATTCCAATGACCTCCATTATAATGAAGCTAAAGGCCACCATAGCCAGACTCCCTTTCCAGCCCATCCCCTTTTGGCTGTTCTGGAAGAATTGCCATGTCAGGACTGCAAGCATGACTCCGACAACCGGAACGACTGCTTTTGTCATCCCCTGAACCCATGGCTGGTCTTTATAGGCTGACAGTGAGGTAAGCAATAGGATCATCAATAAAATGGTCGGGATGATTGATGCAAGCAAAGCATTTGCCAGGCCAAGGAAGCCCGCTACACGGTATCCAATATAGCCTGCCATTTTCGTGGCGATTGGTCCTGGCAGGGTATTCGCGAGGGCAAGAACATCGCCGAATTCCTCATCGTCCATCCATTTGTACTTTTCAACTACTTCCTTATGGACGAGCGGAATCGAAGCTGGGCCACCGCCATACCCCAACATGCCTACCCGGAAAAACGCCAAAAATAAATTCAATTGTTTCATGCTAGATCAATTCCTTTACATACGATTACCACGCAGCAATCGTTCCATCTGTTCTGGACTCCGTTCCACCAGTCAACACGCCTGTTTCCGGGTTCCGCCAAATAATCTGGCCGCGGCCAAAGCTTCCTGAATCATTAGCCACCCTGATGTCGTGCCCTTTTCGAGCAAGAGCTTCAGCAATATGAGCAGGCAAGGTCCGTTCTACCTCAATGGTTTTCCCTTCCATCCATTGCCACCTTGGTGAATCAAGCGCTGCCTGGGGATTCAAATGGAAATCAACTGTATTCATGATCACCTGGACATGGCCCTGCGGCTGCATATATCCGCCCATTACCCCGAATGGACCAACAGGCTTGCCATCCTTCGTCAGGAAACCAGGGATAATCGTATGGTATGTTTTCTTCCCTGGTTCAAGCCGGTTCTCGTGTTCAGGATCAAGCGAGAAATCATGCCCGCGGTTTTGCAGGGCAATTCCTGTGCCCGGAACGACAATACCAGACCCAAATCCCATATAGTTCGACTGGATGAAGGAAACCATATTGCCCTCTTCGTCCGCTGCTGCAAGATATACCGTTCCGCCCTTTGGAGGTGTCCCCGGCTCAGGAGTGATCGCCGTGTCACCAATCAAGCTGCGCCGTTCATCTCCATATTGCTCACTTAACAGCTGTTCTACTTTCACACTCATTTTATCTCGCTGCGTAATATATTTCTTGCCGTCCACATAGGCCAGCTTNNATCGCTTCAATTTGCTTATGGTAGGTTTCAGCCGATTCTTTCTCTTTAAAATCAAAGCCCTTCAATGTGTTAAGGGCCATCAATGCAATCATTCCCTGGCCATTAGGCGGAATCTCCCAAACATCATAGCCACGGTAGTTCACGCTGATTGGTGTAACCCATTCCGGCTTGTATGCCGCAAGATCTTCCTTACGGATGAAGCCTCCATGCTTCCGGGAAAATGCATCAATTTTTTCGGCTAGCTTCCCCCTGTAAAAGGATTCTGCCTTTGTTTCAGCAATTTCCCTTAACGTCTCGGCATGACCTGGAGAGCGCCACATTTCTCCAATCTCTGGAGCCCTTCCATCGGGAGCGAAAGTCTTGAACCAATTTTCGTATTCTTCACCTTTAAACAATTCTTTAAATACGCTGGCGGCACGCTTCCAGTACTTCCCGAGAATTGGCGAGACAGGAAATCCACTTTCCGCATATTGGATCGCCGGCTCCAGGACATCGCTCAACGGAAGCTTGCCAAACCGTTCGGATAGAGCAGCCCAGGCACTTGGAGCACCTGGTACAGTGACTGGAATCAGCCCGAATTTTGGCATTGATTCATGTCCAAGCTCCTTGACTGCATCAATCGTAAGGCTCTGGGGAGCGGGGCCGCTCGCATTCAATCCGTACAGCTCTCCCTTTGTCCAGACGATCGCAAAGGCATCGCCGCCAATTCCATTTGATGTCGGTTCGACAACTGTCAGGCAGGCAGCCGTAGCAATCGCAGCATCAATCGCGTTTCCGCCTTTTTTCAAAATATCCAGCCCCGCCTGTGCAGCGAGCGGCTGGGAGGTTGCCACCATCCCTTTTCTTGCAATGGCAGCCATCCGCTGTGAAGAATAGGGGTAATTCAATGCATCATAAGAGGGCATAATAATCTCCTTCTCTAAGTCTATGATTTTACTAACCTTTAAATTCGGTTAAGCTCCGGTGAACCGGATTACAGTAGTTAATAAGCGGGTTTATTTATGATGGCAGGCAATGAAGTGTCCTTCGTCTATGGCTCTCCATTCCGGCCTTTTCTCCTTGCAAAGCTCAGTGGCTAACGGGCATCGTGTATGGAATGCACAGCCGGCAGGCGGGTTGGTCGGGCTCGGAAGGTCACCCTTCAGGCGGACACGTTCACGCTTCTTCCCTATTACTGGCCGAGGGATCGCCGATAATAATGCATCAGTATAAGGATGGGTCGGATTCTCATAGAGCTTATCTACCGGTGCCAGCTCGACCATCTGGCCAAGATACATGACCAGTACCCGGTCACATAAATGACGGACAACTCCTAGGTCGTGGGAAACGAATAAATACGTTAAATCATGCTTTCCCTGAAGATCCTTCAGCAGCTTGATTACCTGGGCCTGGACCGAAACGTCCAGTGCCGAGACTGGTTCGTCGCAGACAATAAATGAAGGATTAATAGAGATGGCCCTGGCAATCCCAATCCTCTGGCGCTGTCCGCCAGAAAACTCATGTGGATAGCGGTCGTAATGTTCTTCCTTTAGGCCAACTTCCCGCAAAAGATCGATAACCTTGGCGCGGCGTTCTTGCCCAGAAAGTTTTGTATGGATGATCAGTGCCTCCTCGAGCGCATCTCCAATTCTTTGTTTTGGGTTCAAGGAAGCATAAGGATCCTGAAAAATCATCTGCA
>DMSR01000452.1 GCA_003457145.1 Bacillus sp. (in: firmicutes) | reverse complement strand
CATCGTAATGGGGAAAAAACGCTTTCCTGGCACCTTCAGCTGGCAGGACATTCTGGACTTGTCTGAAGGTGTATCTGAAGATGAACTAGACAGGAGAATGACTACACTTAGAGCAAGCGATGTAATAAATATGCAATACACATCCGGAACGACAGGATTTCCAAAAGGCGTCATGCTGACACACAGCAATATTGTCAATAACGCCTACAATGTTGCGTTAGCGATGAAGCTTACAAGCAAAGACCGCCTTTGTATTCCTGTGCCATTTTTCCATTGCTTTGGATGTGTCATGGGAACACTTGCATGTGCAACAGTTGGGGCAACAATGGTTCCCGTACAGGAATTCAATCCGAAATCCGTTTTGGAAACGGTCGAAAAAGAAAAGTGTACTGCGTTGCATGGAGTGCCTACTATGTTCATAGCAGAGCTGAATGACCATGATTTTCAAAGGTATGATCTGTCATCGTTAAGAACAGGAATCATGGCGGGCTCCAATTGTCCAATTGAAGTAATGAAGGCAGTTAATGAGAAAATGGGGGCAACAGAAATAACAATTGCTTATGGCCAAACAGAATCTTCGCCAGTAATAACCCAGACCAGGACAGATGACCCAATTGAACTAAGAGTAGAAACCGTAGGTAAAGCTTTGCCCCATGTAGAAGTTAAGATTATCAAGCCGGGGACAATGGAGGAAGTGCCTCATGGAGTCCAGGGAGAGTTATGCACTCGAGGTTACCATGTCATGGAAGGTTATTATAAAAACCCGGGTGCAACCAAAGAGGCAATCGATGAGAATGGGTGGCTTCATACTGGTGATTTAGCGGTGATGGATGAGAATGGCTATTGCAGGATCACTGGAAGATTGAAGGATATGATTATCAGAGGCGGGGAAAATATCTACCCTCGTGAAATAGAGGAATTTCTTTTTACCAATCCGAAGGTCCTTGATGTGCAAGTTGTTGGCATTCCGGACAGTGTCTACGGAGAAGAAGTCATGGCATGGATTATCTTAAAAGAAGGTGAAGGTGCAAGCGAATCTGAATTTAAGGAATATTGCAAGGGTGAAATATCAAACCATAAAATACCAAGGTATATTGAGTTTACTGAAAACTATCCAATGACTGCTTCAGGAAAAATCCAAAAGTTCAAGCTTCGGGAACAGGCAATGGAAACAGTTGAGGAGTTGAAGAAAATTTGATGATCAAATGCCAGGGAGAGAAGAGACAGCAAGCATTAATGTTGTCTCTTTCTCCTTTTTGAATCCCATCCATTTGTATATTGCAAATATTTTAATGGGAATTACGAAATTAAAAAAATCATTTTGAACATTTTGTTACAACTACCGGGTACATATATTATTTAACAATATTACTCCCTATAATATAGTATATACACTTGCACCTATCTTGTTGAGTGCATGGAATATTTGGGGGAATGTTCGTATGAGATGGCTATTGATTATATTGCTGTCCGTCATAAGCATATTATTCCTTGGAAAAGGGATTGAACTATGGACTATCTTCAATAATGTGGATGGTGATGGTATAGGAATAAGCTTTATTGGAATGAGCATTAGTGAAGGAGTACTAAAAGAAAGTATTCCAGGCTTTGCGTTAGGGTTTACGGTTTCATCACTAATTCCAATCATTGTGGCGATTAACATTGCAATGAAGATGAAGCCTGAAAAGAAAGTTGACGCAGAAAATATATAGATAAGCCGGTTTATAGGAATAGGCCTGGCTTATTTTTTTTTGCCTATTATTCGCTTGTTTTCAGAATGGATGTTACTGCCTGTCAAGGAAGGGAATCATAATAAAGGAATGTTTATTGCGCTTAATTTCCCGGTTTTCAATAATAATTTAAAAGCAATACAAAACAAATATCCAAAAACAGTTTAATGAAAAAAATATAAGGGGGGGTATATCACTATGTGTGGAAGGTTTTCGTTATTTGAGCCCATCGATTCATTAACAGATCAATTCAACTTTGAATTCTTTGAGGACCTTGATGCAAGGTATAACATTGCCCCAGGACAGGATATTTTGACTGTTATCGATAGCGGTAACAGTAACAGACGGGAAGGTGTTCGTATGAGATGGGGGTTAATTCCATTCTGGGCAGACGATGAAAAAATAGGTTATAAAATGATAAATGCCCGGGCTGAAACAATTGATGAAAAGGCAAGTTTTAAATCAGCCTTGAAAAAGAGGCGCTGCCTGATTCTGGCGGATGGCTTTTATGAATGGAAAAAAGATGGAGAGACAAAGCAGCCTTACCGGTTTGGATTGAAAAGTAAGAAGCCCTTTGCCCTTGCCGGGATATGGGAAAACTGGAGCAAGAACGGGAAATCGATTACATCCTGCACAATCATCACTACAGAACCTAATAAAATGACAAGGAAAGTACATGACCGGATGCCAGTCATTCTTCCTGAAGATAAAATTGATGTTTGGCTCAACCCTGCAATAGATGAGTCAAGTGAGCTAAAAAAATTATTAGTGCCATTACAAGCGGAAAAGATGGAGAGTTACCAAGTATCAACAGCCATTAATTCAGCGAGAAATGAAGGAGAAGAGCTAATATTACCGATTAACAGTTTATAAAATTATATAGGTGCATGTCCTTTTTAATTCATGATGTTTAATACAAGCCCGGAAGGTGGTATATAAAAACACAGCCACCGAGATGAAAAAAATCCTGGAAAGAGGGATTAAACATGAATGGATATAAAAAACAAGGATTTTATGAACTAATATATAAGAATCAGCGTTTTTCATTTTTACAGTATATTCGTAAGGACATAATCTGCGATGTTTCCTATATTACTTTAAAAAATGTGATTACAGGTGAAACTTTAACATTTGATAAGTCAGAAATCCGCGGGTTCCGAGTAAGTGGGGCAGAAGCAACTGCAAGCTAACAGTTGCTAAATAGATTGCCTTTTCTTTATACTATAGTATATGAGAATGAAATAAAGGAAGTGGCAGTAAATGATCCACCAAAATTGGCACGAACGCGAAACAGTCAAAAAACTTAAATGCGTTCATACAGATGCGAAAAAATATATTGTTAATAACAAACTGACAGCAGGTCAAGTGTATGATTTAAAAAATGAAACTGAAGAATTTTATTTCATTGTAGATAACTCCGGAAAAGTGGGCGGTTACTACAAAGAGTATTTTGAAGAGGTCAATTAAACAAGCAGGCTGCCGCAAGTAATGGCAGCCTTTTTTGATGTAAATTCTATAGTAGTTCTTAAAGCTATATTAATATTAAAGGAGAAGTTTTGGGGGGATATGAATTGAGCGGGAAAATTATGATTGATGGTGATGCAATATCCCTTTTGCCTTTGGAGCTAGACCAGCTTGAAGATTTATGGAAAGCGGCAGATTCCAAGGAAATATGGGAATTCACATCTTCAAGAATCGACAGCAAAGATGAAATGATGCTGACAATCGAAAAAGCGATTGCAGAAAGGGATAAAGGCAATCAGATACCCTTTGCGGTGTTCGATAAAGAAAAGGGCCGGATCATCGGAAGTACGAGATTTCTAGAAATATCTGATATTCACAAAACCCTTGAGATAGGCTGGACATGGTACCATCCTGAATATTGGCGGACAAGAGTAAATACAGAAACGAAATTTCTTTTACTTAAATATGCATTTGAGGAGATGGGCAATAATCGAATTCAGTTTTGTACCGATTTGAGAAATGTCCGTTCCCAAAAAGCTATAGCCCGCATCGGAGCAAAAAAGGAGGGTACATTACGAAAACATCGGGTTATTGCGGACGGTTTTGTGAGAGATACTGTTGTTTTTAGTATAATTAAAGATGAGTGGCCTGCCGTTAAGGCTCAATTGCAAGAAAAATTAATGAGAACTTAGTTTTATATAAAGGATGGGGAGCTTTTTGATATACATTGGGGTCGGGTTAGGAGGAATGTTCGGCAGCCTGCTTCGGTACTTTATCAGCGTGGGAGCGAATAATTACTTAAGTGAGTTTTTCCCCTTTGGGACACTGTTTGCAAATTTGGCGGGATCATTGTTCCTGGGCTGGTTTACTAGTAAAGTGGCTGTTCAAAACACAATGAACCCTGTACTGCGGACGGCAATCGGTACCGGAATGGTAGGGTCCTTTACCACGTTTTCCACCTTTAATCTGGAAAGTCTGGCATTAATTGAAACAGGAAGAATTGTGGCAGCAATCTTCTACATTCTGACTAGTGCAGTTGGAGGCCTATTACTGGCGGGTGCAGGTTATTATCTTGGTTCGAATAAGGTGCTGTGTGGGGAGGCATCAAGATGATCGCTGTTTTGCTCGTTGCCGTGGGTGGAATGGCTGGGGCCCTCGCAAGATTCGTGATACAAAAGTTGATTGACACAAAGAACGTTCCCCTCCCGACTATTATTGCCAACCTTCTGGGATCATTCCTTCTTGGATTGATTGTGGGGAATGGAATTCACGGGCATCTATATCTTTTGTCAGCAACGGGATTCATGGGGGCGTTCACAACTTTTTCCACATTGAATGTAGATTTGATAAGGTTGATCAGCAATAAAAAATCAAAGGAAGCGATTATTTATTGCCTTGCTACATATGCAGGAGGCCTATTCTGTGCATTTGCCGGACTGGTTGCTGGTAAATGGATTTAAGGAAATGGAAAGGAGAGTGTCCCAAAGGGATTTTTAGGACACTCTTGATTGTAAATGTTTTAGGATCAGCTGGCTTTCTAGTTTAACCCTCAGCAATTCTTCCTTCCTCTTAATCAACTGTCCTAATTTATAATCCAGCCTTGCAAAATCACCCTTATCCTTGTTCAGGAAAGACAGTTTTCCAATCATCGCAGTAATATCATTTTTCTGGTCCTTCATTTCTCTGCTCTTTCTCTATCCAGCATAAAAATAGCCCGGGACTTTTTATTCCCAGGCTTAATTATGCAGTTAAACTTGTTGTTCTACCTCTAATTTCTTATCTTTTGAAGAGTATATCCTTCTTGCCAGAATAGTCTGTGCGATAACGAATATCCCGCCAACTGTCCAGTAAAGAGGCAGAGCAGAGGGGGCATTCAATG
>DMSR01000520.1 GCA_003457145.1 Bacillus sp. (in: firmicutes) | reverse complement strand
CTTTCAATTAAATGTATTGAAAGGAAGCGCTGGACATGCCTGAAAATTTTTTTGTAATGCTGTGAAAGCGTTATTCTACTTAATTTAAAACATAGGCTAATTACAGTTGACCTCTTGCCTTTGTTATATTATAATTGCAAGGTACATGGTTCCCATGTGTTTTGGTGTTAGTGTGTTGTGCTCGGAGGGAGGGAAAGAGAATGTCTAAAACTGTCGTTCGTAAAAACGAATCGCTTGAAGATGCTCTTCGACGCTTCAAACGTACTGTATCTAAATCAGGTACTATCCAAGAAGCTAGAAAGCGCGAATTCTACGAAAAACCTAGTGTAAAGCGTAAGAAAAAGTCTGAAGCTGCTAGAAAACGCAAGTTCTAAGAGAGGGTGGAATCTTAATGAGTCTGCTCGAGCGTTTAAATAATGATATGAAACAAGCGATGAAGAACAAAGAAAAGGACAGACTCACGACGATTCGGATGATTAAGGCGTCTCTGCAGAACGAAGCAATAAAGTTTGGCAGACAAGAGCTGACCGAAGAAGAAGAGTTAACTGTACTTTCTCGTGAAGTGAAACAACGCAAAGATTCCCTCCAGGAATTTGAAAAAGCAGGTCGACAGGACCTAGTTGAAAAGATTCAAACAGAACTAAAGCATGTCGAAGTTTACATGCCACAGCAGCTCAGCGAGGAAGAAGTGGCGGGAATCGTCAAAGAAGCTATCGCAGAGACAGGTGCGGCATCAAAAGCCGATATGGGTAGAGTAATGGCTGTCATTATGCCTAAAGTAAAAGGCAAAGCAGACGGATCTCTCGTTAATAAACTTGTACAACAACACCTTTCATAAAAAGCTCGAAGGTCGCAAGATTTACTTGCGGCCTTTTTAGCATATACTACATACTAGCATGTTTTCTCTATTTATCATCCTTACCAATCATCACGAAAAAATTAATGAAACCTTTTGGCACTATAAAACGTAATACGAATAGTGCAATATTAGGGGGTGTCTATTTGAACGTGAAATCGATCCTGGCTAGCTTTCTTGTTTTTTTATCGCTAACAGGACTTATCTCTGCTGGGCAGGCTGGCGCACAAGAAAAAATAGTCTATGTTGTTCCTATCGTGGAAACTGTAGAAAAAGGCTTGCTCGCATTCCTGGAAAGAGCTGTAAGGGAAGCGGAGGAAGCGAATGCAGAAGTGATCATTTTTGATATTCATACGCCCGGCGGTGCAGTTGATGCCGCAGCTGGCATCGGCAAGCTTTTGACCGGAACGGATATAAAAACGGTTGCGTTTGTAAATAAAGAAGCACTGTCAGCCGGTGCCTACATTTCATTGAATACGGATGAAATCTATATGGTGCCAGGGTCAACGATGGGAGCTGCTGCGATTATCGACCAAGAGGGGAATACAGCCGGTAAAAAAGCAGAATCCTATTGGTTTGCTGCAATGAAAAGCGCAGCTGTGGAAACTGGTCGGGATCCTATTTACGCGCAGGCTATGGCAGATGAAAGCATAGACCTGCCTGAATTGGGCGCCGGAAAGGGCAAATTGCTCACATTGACAGCGGAGCAAGCTCTGGAAGTAGGTTATTCTGAAGGAACAGTAAAGAACATGGATTCCTTACTTGACAAGCTTGGACTTGAAGATGCCGAGATCAGGAATGTGAATGCAACTTTTGCTGAAAAATTGGCAAGGTTCCTGACGAATCCAATAGTCATCCCGATTTTACTAACGATCGGAAGTTTGGGCTTAGTATTGGAGCTTTACTCACCAGGGTTTGGCTTACCAGGCTTCATGGGTCTTTCATCACTGTTGTTATTCTTCTACGGGCATCTAGTAGCCGGACTTGCTGGGTTTGAAACAGTCATATTATTCGTCCTTGGAATTGGACTTATATTAATAGAGTTCTTCGTTCCGGGGGGGATAGCAGGTACAATCGGGTTTATAGCCATCATTGCGAGCTTTTTCATCGCTTCGGATAATGTCGTCCATATGGGAATTTCGCTGTTGATTGCCATGAGTGCTTCAGTTTTGCTTTCAATTCTGATGATAAGGGTGTTTGGAAAAAGGATGAAATTATTCAAGCGCATTATACTAACCGATTCAACAAGCACTGAAAAAGGCTATGTATCTAATAAAAATCGCCTTGAGCTGATTGGCGTGGAGGGAATTACTGTAACTGCCTTAAGGCCATCAGGGACTGTTCTTGTAGAAGATGAACGCATTGATGTTGTTAGCGAAGGTGGATATATCGCTAAGGACAGAAAAGTTAGAGTCATTAAAACCGAAGGAACAAGGATTGTGGTAAGAGAGGTTTCTAACCTTTAATATATATTGAGGAGGCACATTAATGATTGATGCAGGAACAGCATTTATTTTAATCGCAGTTGTACTAGGGTTAATACTACTAGGCGTATTGCTGACATTCGTTCCAGTAATGCTCTGGATATCGGCTTTGGCCGCTGGAGTCCGCGTAAGTATTTTCACCCTTATCGGGATGAGACTTAGAAGGGTTATCCCAAGCAGGGTAATCAACCCATTGATCAAGGCCCATAAAGCTGGATTAAATGTAACTAATAATCAGCTTNNGGCTGGAGGTAATGTAGACCGAGTGGTCAATGCGCTGATTGCTGCGCATCGGGCCAATATCGAGCTTTCATTTGAAAGGGCAGCAGCAATTGACCTTGCAGGTCGTGATGTATTAGAGGCCGTCCAGATGAGTGTTAACCCGAAAGTAATTGAAACGCCATTCATTGCAGGTGTTGCAATGGACGGTATCGAGGTAAAAGCAAAGGCAAGAATTACCGTTAGAGCTAACATCGACAGACTTGTCGGTGGTGCTGGTGAAGAAACAATTGTTGCCCGTGTCGGAGAAGGAATTGTATCCACAATTGGTTCTTCAAACAACCATAAGAAAGTGTTGGAGAATCCTGATATGATTTCGCAGACGGTTCTCTCAAAAGGGCTGGATGCAGGAACAGCTTTTGAAATCTTATCCATTGATATCGCGGACGTTGATATCGGAAAAAATATCGGTGCCGAGCTACAGACAGAGCAGGCCGAGGCGGACAAGAAAATTGCCCAGGCTAAAGCCGAAGAGCGCCGTGCAATGGCTGTCGCACAGGAACAGGAAATGAAAGCCCGTGTCGAGGAAATGAGAGCGAAGGTTGTCGAAGCAGAAGCAACTGTTCCCCTTGCAATGGCAGAAGCACTGCGTAAAGGCAATATTGGAGTAATGGATTATATGAATATCCAGAACATTACGGCCGATACTGATATGAGAGATTCCATCGGCAAGTTGACTGGTGACAAGAAAGATAAGAATGACAATAATTAAATGGAACGAAAACAACTGACGAGAGAACCCGTTAAAAGAAAGGGGGGCTTCTCATGGAAGCTTTGTTTGATAATCCAATAATACTGTTTATTTTGATTGGGCTTATCTCAAGCATTTTCAACAGAATAAAAGGAAATGCCCAGGATAGCCAGAATCAAAGGCCGCAGCGACCCGTTCACCCAGCCAGCCAGCCTTTAGATAGGAGCAGGCCGGCGGAAACGAAACGGGAACCTCGCCCGGTGATTATAGAAAACAGCACAGAAGCCCTTAGTGATATACAAAAGGTCTACCTGGAAAGGAAGCAGCGGGCTGATAAAGCCTCAAGCGAATCGAGAGGTCCGGAAAGAGGCAGGCTCTCTACTGGAACTACATCGCCGCGATCGCGACTGCATTCAGAAAAGGCTGAACAAGTGATCAATTTTAATCCTGACAGAAACAATCTTATTGAAGGTGTAATCTGGTCGGAGATTCTTGGGAAGCCAAGGGCGAAAAAACCTTACAGCGCAGCCAGACGAAATTAGAGCTGCGCTGCATGCAGCCACACAGGAATTTTAAGGGATTGCTTTACTATAAAGTGAAAAATGGTGCTAGAACCCTCTTTTTTCTCATACATATGAGATGAAAGGGGGTTCTTTTTTTATGGCGAAAAAATGGGGCCAGTATGCACGTAAATGGATTACTCAAAAAATGGATCTTCCTCAAGATGTCATGATGGATCTCCCTAGAATCACGATGATTGGGCAAGTCCATATATATATTGAAAACCACCGAGGTTTGCTGGCGTTTTCCGATGGAGAACTGCGCTTGCTTATCAAGCAGGGACAACTTCTAGTGAAGGGAAAGGCTTTCGTAATAAAAACTATTCTGCCTGAAGAGATTTTGTTAGAGGGAAAAATTGACCAGGTGATATATATAAACGACTGAAACTAGGGGGATACAAATGAAGAATCAATGGATACAGACCTTTTCAGGAACAGTGAAGGTGAAAATAAGCGGAAAAGGAATAGAGAGATTCCTTAACCAATTAACTCGAGAAGGGGTAGCAATTTGGGATGTAAGGAAGCATGGAACAGAGGCAGTTACGTTTCATGTAAGTTTGAAAAATATAAACAAGTTAAGGATTCCCGCGAGAAAAAGCCAATGTAAAATTCGTTTTCTAGAAAGGGCAGGAGGCCCTTTCTTTTTAAAGAGATTATGGACAAACAGTGGTTTTTTGACCGGGTCAGCTTTATTTTTTGCTTTGATCTTGGTTCTTTCTAATATGGTTTGGGGTATAGAAATAAGAGGAGCCAGCCCTGCTACAGAATACCAAATACGAAAAGAATTGGACAAGATGGGCATCAGGATAGGGAAAATGCAATTCTCCATCGATAATGTTGAAAGAGTCCAAAAAGAATTGACAGACCAAATTCAGGCTCTTACCTGGATAGGAGTTGAATTAAAAGGCACTACTTATCATTTTCAAGTGGTTGAAAAGAGCGAGCCGAAAAAAGTCGAACACCCTTCCCCGAGGCATCTGGTGGCGAAAAGAAAAGCTTCTATTGTAAAAATTTTCGTAGAAAAAGGGGAACCTGTTGTTAAAGTCCATGATTATGTATTGCCCGGACAATTACTGGTCTCCGGGGTATATGGCAAGGAAGATGATATGAAGACTGTTTCGGCATCTGGCGAAATTCTGGGTGAGACGTGGTACTCTACAAAAGTTGAATTGCCTTTAAAGAGCACCTTTCAGGTGTTTAACGGCAATGAGAAACGGAAATATTCGCTAATAGCAGGCAGAAAAGGAATTCCTTTCTGGGGCTTCGGAAAGCCAAAATTTTCTGATTTTGAAATGGAAGTGAACGTGGAGGCAGTGAAATTCTTCAAATGGGAACTTCCATTGGGGATTGAAAAAAAGACATATAGAGAGCGAGAACAAGTAACGAGGGTATACACCAAGGAAGAAGCGATCGAAAGTGCTAAAGAAATGGCGAGAAAAGATATAAAAAACTACCTAACTGAAAATGCTATCATTAAAGGGGAAAAAATTTTACATCAATCAATTGAGAATGATAAAGTAAGTTTAACAACACATTTCACAATCATTGAAGATATAGCTGTAGGACAACCAATTATCCAAGGAGACTGAGAATGACAGAAGATTTGAAAACGACAGAAATACAACTTGCAAATCCAAATGAAGCAATTTCGTTATTCGGTAATGCGGATATGAACCTGAAGGTCATTGAACAGGAGCTAGGTGTCTCGATTGTCACACGTGGTGAAACTGTTGGAATATCAGGACCAGAGGATAAAGTTCAGCAGGCCCAGGCAGTTCTGGAAAACTTGCTTTTTGTTATACGCAAGGGGATCAGTATCAGCCAAAGGGAGGCCATTTATGCAATCCAAATGGCAGAGAAGGGTACGCTGGAATATTTTCGTGATCTTTATGACGAAGAAATCAGTAAGAACGTTAAGGGAAAATCTATAAGGGTTAAGACTCTTGGCCAAAGGCATTATGTAAACGCAATTAAAAGCCGTGACCTTGTATTTGGCATTGGCCCAGCCGGGACAGGTAAAACATATCTTGCTGTAGTAATGGCTGTTACAGCTCTTAAAAATGGTGCTGTTTCGAAAATCATTCTGACAAGACCAGCAGTTGAAGCAGGAGAGAGCCTTGGTTTTCTTCCAGGAGACTTGAAGGAAAAAGTTGATCCTTATCTGCGGCCGCTGTACGATGCTTTACACGATATATTAGGAACAGAGCATACACTTCGCTTAATTGAAAGAGGAACAATTGAAATTGCTCCTTTAGCTTATATGAGAGGGCGGACACTTGATGATGCTTTCGTCATTCTTGATGAAGCACAAAATACTACTCAAGCACAAATGAAAATGTTTCTGACTAGGCTTGGGTTCGGCTCGAAAATGGTGATCACTGGCGATACATCTCAAGTAGATCTGCCTAAAGGAGCCAAATCTGGTCTGGTAGCTGCGGAGAATATCCTAATGGATGTAAAGGGAATCTCCTTTGTGCACCTTGAACAAACGGATGTTGTACGACATCCTTTAGTTGGAAGGATCATCGAAGCATATGGAAAATTAGAATAAACCTAAGTCCGCCGTGCTAATAGCAAAGGCGGACTTTTGGTTTTTGGTGTAATAATCTAAATTTGACTGTTGGTATACATGACAGGCTTCTTTTTTCACTACTTTCAGGATTAATCTATCTAAGGGATAACTAGCTCTCCCTTCACTTTTTCTCCGCCTTCCACTCTGATAACTGTGCTTGAAAACCCACAATGAACACCTTTCAGCATTCGTTTTATAAGCTTCTTACTCTGATCTCTGCTGCCTTTTATTGCTTTTCCAACTTTATATAATTATAAAGATGGCAGAAAAAACACATTTGGAAAGAAACACTCGCTGCTAAAACAGCGAATTATAAATCAGGGTGAAAGTTCCGCTGAAAACTGATATGATGGAACATAATGTTAGTTATATTTCCCATAACTTTTGACCGGGCATTGATCGCCATAATAGGAGGGCTTTAAATGGAAAAGCTTCAGGTCCAGTTAACTGCCATTTTGAACTTGTTGAATATAAAGATCTTTCGAGTGTTATTATTTTTGCTGATAGGTGCCGTCATGTATGCTGCAATGTTCAGCAACGTAAAGCCCGAAAAGCTGAATCTGGAGCTTTTCTCGGTAACCGAGCAAACCATCAGGTCGCCTATTACGGTTGAGGATAAAGAAAGTACTGAAACAAGCAGGAGATTAGCGGCTGAACAAGTTAAAGATGTGTATAGAGTTAAAAAGGAATATGCACAAAACAGGGTCGATTTGATAACTTCGATTTTTGAATCGGCCTGGGAAGTGAACGAAGAAGCAAAGGAAGAGCTGAGCCAGGAGAAAGAAGCAGCAACCGACAGCGGTGAGGGAGTCAAAACTGCACCTGCAGAAGCAACCATTGAAGAGAAGCTATCAAGGCTAAAAGGAAAATTGACTGAAAACGAAACGAAAAACCTGTCTGACCAAGTATTCGTTACATTGCTGCAGGCACCAGAGGAAGAGCTAGTTATAGCTAAAGACTTAACTGTAACGGCGATTAACAATGTCATGAAATCCAGCATTCCAGCTGACGAAGTGGAGAATGCAAAAAAACGTGTTGAGGAAGAACTGAAATATACCAGCTTGAACAGCGGCTTAAGATCAGCGGTCATTGAAATGGGCCGTTACGGAGTCGTACAGAATGAGTTTTATGATCCGGTTGAGACTGAAGCAAAGCGCCAGCAAGCAATCGACGGGGTTGAACCAGTCCGTATTCTGGAAGGGCAAATCCTGGTGGATGAAGGCCAATTAATCAGCAGGGATATATATAAGCAGCTAAAGCTAGTCGGGCTTCTTGAGAGTGAAAATTCATATAAGCCATTTATAGGTCTAGGTATGATCGTATCTCTAATTCTTTTTGCACTCTACTTCATATTTAATGGAATGGAAAATGCCGTTAAGAAACAGAAGTATCTGTTGATTTTCAGTATTATATTTATTACATCCATTTTAATCATGAAATTACTTAGTCTGTTCGAGGAATTTGATTATTCGGAGATAGGGTATATTTACCCGGCTGCAATGGGAGCGATGCTGATTAAGATTTTGATTGATGAGCGTTTGGCTTTATTTCATATCGTAGTAATGGCGATTTGCGGGACAATCATATTCAATGAAGGAATAACAGGTACTTTAAATATAACAGTAGGGATTTATATTCTTGCAAGCTGTTTAGCTGGTGTTTTATTCCTGCAGAAACGGAACCAGCGCTCAAAAATCCTCCAAGCTGGCCTGTTTATCTCTGTTGTCAATCTTATTGTCATCATTTCTATGCTATTTCTAAGAAATAGCCAGTATTCGGGACTTGAATATGGGTTTTATTTTACTGCAGCCTTTAGTTCAGGCATCATTTCTGCCGTATTGACCATAGGGCTTCTGCCGTTCTTTGAAGCTGGATTTGGCATCTTGTCAACCTTAAGAATGATTGAGCTGTCAAATCCAAACCATCCATTATTAAGAAAAATCCTTACAGAATCGCCAGGAACCTACCATCACAGTGTCATGGTTGCCAATTTGTCTGAAGCTGCTTGTGAAGCAATCGGCGCAAATGGCCTACTCGCAAGGGTTGGCTGCTATTATCATGATATCGGCAAAACGAAAAGACCTCAATTTTTTATTGAAAATCAAATCAATATGGATAATCCTCATGATAAGCTGCCAGCTTTGACGAGTAAAAATATTATCATAGCGCACGCTGCCGATGGTGCCGACATGCTACGAAAGCATCGGATGCGCAAAGAAGT
>DMSR01000526.1 GCA_003457145.1 Bacillus sp. (in: firmicutes) | reverse complement strand
TAGGCCCATTGTCCACCTAATATATTTCCAAGGCTAAGGAACAGCCAGGCGATAATCGTCCATCTTCGTGTCATTTTGATCCAATAATCGTCCATGTTCTTTAAAATCAAGGCAGCCATCGCAAACGCAAATGGAACTGCAAGGCCAACATAGCCGAGATATAATGTCACTGGGTGCACGATCATTCCGGGATTCTGAAGCATCGGATTCAACCCTCTGCCCTCAATCGGGATTTGATCGAGAAGTACAAAAGGCTTTGCTACGAACCCAAGGATGAAAAAGAAGAAAATAGAGTTTGTCATTAGGATTGCAGATATATAGGGAACCATTGGATTCCCTTTCATTTTTCTAGAAAAAGCAATCATAACTGTATACATCGTCAAGAAGAATGTCCACAGAAGAAGCGATCCAGAGTTGCCTGCCCAAAGTGCACTTAACTTATATAAAAGCGGCAGCTCACTGCTAGTGTAATCACGGACATATTCTATCTGGAATTGTGAAGTGGCCAGCATATAAAGCAAGACCAAAGTAGCTGTAACGGTACATATAAAGACCGCTAACACACCGCCTTTGCCACTGTCCACCAACCTTTGCTTTTTCGTCAGAATACCGACAACGAGGACCACCATTGTGTAAACGGCTAATATTAATCCTATATAAATAGATGCATTTCCGACTAAATACATTTTGTCACCTTCTTCATATCATTGGCCTTTTTACTTTTCATCTACTTTTTTATCAAGCTTCTCTTTATGGAGTTCTGGGTCATAGTTCTCCATGTCTTCGCCTTCATACTTAGATGGGCACCTTGTTTTAACTGATTCAGCTAAAAAGGTATCCTTTTTATCCGTGTGTCCCTGAAGGATAACAATTACCCCCTCGGAGAAGTTATCAGGCTTTACACCGTTATAGACTACGTGAAGCGTATTCTCTTCAGCATCCTTAACATCAAATTTCAATTGTATTTTTTCTGAATTCCATTCTATTGATTCTTCAATCAGCAAACCTTCTACAGTGACAAAGTCATCCTTATACTTTTCCTGATTTTCCAATAGATCCTTTAATTTAAGTTCGATGCCACTGGATCCTGGAGTTGCTGCCATCAGCAAAAAGAGGATCGCACCCGCTATCACAAATCCGCCAATCATTACAAGAGTATTTTTCTTCATTCTTTCCACCCCTTAAATGAGCTTTTTCATTTTTTCTTCGTATGTCTTTTGGTCAATCTTTCCGTTCAGCAGCATGGAACGGAGCTTTTTCTTTTCATCGCCAGTGGCTGTATGCTCAGGTACACTGTTCTTGGTATCCTTCTTCAGGTTCTTTTTTGGCTTTCGGACAGAAGTCCTGTTGCCATTCCCGCGTAAGCCGAAGAACATAAACCCTCCAGCGATAATGATGGAAATTCCAATGATACTGGCACCGACAGCATCAATAATTGGCCGATTTTCTGATGCAGCAGCAATTTTAGGATCTTGTTCTGTTGCTGAACCGCTCTGGTTTTCATCATTTGGCGGATTCATTTTACTGATAATAGATAATGCTGACTCATTGCCCTCCTTAATATATGAAGCTTTATAATTGAGAGCCTTTCCTTTTTTTACATCTGTGTATTGATAATGGTGCAATTCCTGTCCGTATTCACTCTTTGTTGTGGTATCTGCGACTGGATCTATAGTGAATTCCTTTGCTGAAAGTGGGTTATAAACAATGACATCAAGCTTTTTGATAACTGCCTGAGGTATAAAATCAAACCCGAATTTTTTATTGGCCTTATCGGTATCAAAAGGATTGGCATAATATTCGATAACAAAACTGTAGATTTCATCAGCTTTTACTGGTTTCCCAGGCTCCCAGCTGACTGTTCCCTTTTCTTTGTCAATCTTAAATGGCCTCTGGACCTCAGGCTTATTTTCTTCTGGAAACTCCGCAATCAGATAGACACTGAAATTACTGTCTTTTACGGGTAGTGGAAATTCAATCGAGCCATTAAAATCCTTGCCAGATTTATTAATCACTTTTCCGTAGTATCCAATAAGCAAGGATGGTTCTCCTTTTGGCCAATTTTCAGGGTAATCAAACTCAGGCATAACCTGTATTTGCATTTCTTCATATGGGAATTTTTCCGCTTCAAACACCTCCTCGGCATGTACGTTATTTAGTACAAAGAAAACTGGAAATGTAAATGATAGAAGTAAGACGAGAACATTTTTAAGCATAAAAATCCTCCTTATTCATTATTTCTGATTGATTCAAATTTTTCACTATATCCCTCATACATATAACTATAGGGTGAGACACTCTCATTTTGTTGAAACACTATTGAACATTTTGTTACCCTGGAAAAAACTTTTTAAATTCGTCAAAAACTTTCAACAAATTGGTCAATATTTCTAATGATAATTACTTCAAAAGGAATAAATATAGTTATAATGTTCTTTATAGTGAATATGTTTTTTAGACTCCTCCTCAAAGTTTTGAAGGCAAAAGGTTTTTGACACAATTTGTCTATACACTCTTTTTTAAAAATCAGTTAAAATACCGCTATAAGTATTTAATAGGAGTGATACAAAATTGAAGAAAATACTCGTTGCTTTTATGTTGCTATTTTTCATAACTGGATGTTCTGCTGGTACCTATACTAATGTTTCAGTCGATGAAGCTAAAGAAATGATCGACAATGGAGAGGTGGAGGTAATTGATGTCCGCACTCCCGAAGAGTTCGCCGCTGGACATATTCCTGATTCAGCATTGATGCCACTTCAGGTTATTGAAGGCATGCTTTCCGAATTAGATCAGGATAAAAAGTATTTAATCGTTTGCCGAAGCGGCAACCGCTCTGCTGAGGCAAGCGGAATACTCGCAGAAAATGGATTTAAAAATATCTATAATATGACTGGCGGAATGAATGACTGGAAATATGATATTGAACAATAAAAAAATCGGAGCATCTCGTTTATCGAGATGCTCTTTTACTTTTCTACTTTTCTACTTTTCTTGGAAACCGCGAATAAACAAGACGACATCGCTGATTTCCTGTTTTGTTAATTGGCGGACTCCATCAAGTCCTTTTAACGAAGGACCCATTCTCGTTTTATCACGCCCATAAGCTGTAGATATCCAAATTTGATGATCTGTTGTGTATTTTAAGTATTCAGTATTGGCAAGCATAGTCCCCATCGTTTTTTTGCCCTGGCCGGATTCACCATGGCAGCTTAGGCAGTACAAGCCATAAAGTCTTTCTCCATTCTCAGGATTACCGGCAATTTTCTCAGGAGCATCAAACTTTATTGTTTTTTGCTGCCAGCTTCTCACGAAGGCTGTAAGCTTTTGAATGTCTTCGTCTGTTAAAACCGATTCATATTCCGGCATCAATGCTTTCACTCTGCCGAATTTAATATAATTGAATAAATCCTTGTCGGAAACTGAACTTAAAAACTTCTGATTGTTCAAGGCTGTGCCTGTAAGCTTTCCTTCTCCAAGCCCGGTTGCCCCATGACATGCAGCACACATTTGGGCATACATTTTTTCTCCTTCAAGCGCATAAGTCTTTTGCATTTTATCCTGCGGTTCAGAAGAGCTCAGGGCATATAGCGTACCTGTGATTAATAAAAAACCTATAGCAATTATTATTTTCTTCACTAGAATCCCTACTTTGGTTCAGGAGTTGGGGTCGGCGTGCCAAAACTCTCATATTTTTTAAGTATTAAACGATGTATTTCCTTCAATTCCTTTCCATCCTGATTCATTTCTACCGCCTCCCGGGCGATATCTACACAAATGTCTCAGGATATGCTCATCGGATCCCATTCGAGAACCTCCTTATCCGATCCCATTTCACCAATGAAGCAGTCCAGGTTACTTACATGTCCGTCTTGCTCATAACATCCACAGTAACAAGGGACTGACGAAATCACCTCAGGATATTTGGCAGCCATTATATACGTTTCCTTTACGATTGGTGAAGCATTAAGCACATAATCAGGCAATGGCAAATGTTTCGAGTCAAGAACCAGTTCATCATTGCTTTTCTCCGCACCGCAGCCCGTAAGCAAGCTCGCTGCTAAAATGCCTGTGGCAAATATTGCGCTAAAGCGTCTCATAACTTACATCCTTCCTTTTAGTTTTTACGTAAGTACAAATAGCAGAAAGCTAATAAAAAAATCCCCAAAACTTCCCACAATAAAATTCATTATTATCTTGCTTATCCCTTGAATTGCCCGCACCTTAATTTTAAGCAGATTTAGTGCAGAAATTTACGAGAAATTGTGTAAACTTTGTTACCTTTTTAAAATTAGAAAATGCAGAAAAAATGCACACAAAAAAACCTGCCTATAAAAGTGGCAGGTTTTCCAAATTAACATGTTTATTAAGCACGTGATACGTATGAACTGTCAGTAGTATTGATAATCAGCTTGTCGCCCTGGTTGATGAAGAAAGGTACTTGAACAGTAAGTCCTGTTTCCAGTGTTGCAGGCTTTGTTCCGCCTGAGGCAGTGTCACCTTTGATTCCTGGTTCAGTATCAGTAACTTCCAGTTCAACTGTGTTTGGAAGCTCTACGCCAAGTGTTTCGTGGCCGTATTGCATGATGTGGACTTCCATGTTTTCCTTTAGAAACTTCAATTCATATTCAATAGCTGATGCCGGCAGTTCAATTTGTTCATATGTTTCATTATCCATGAATACATGCTGATCGCCGTTTGCATATAAGTATTGCATTTTAGGGTTGTCAATCTGTGCTTTCGCTACTTTCTCTCCAGCGCGAAAAGTCTTTTCCTGAATTGCTCCAGTACGAAGATTACGAAGCTTTGAGCGAGCAAAAGCTGCCCCCTTGCCTGGTTTTACATGTTGAAAATCAAGTACACGCCAAATGCCATTATCCACTTCAATTGTTAAACCAGTACGAAAATCGTTAACTGAAATCATTGTTTGTCCTCCTAGTGCAGAATTAAAGTATGATGAGTTCTTTCGTAGAGTGTGTCAGGGACTCATTATGGTCTAAAGTAATCAAGGTATCATCCTCAATCCGGACTCCGCCAAGACCGGCAATATAAATTCCTGGTTCCACAGTAACAACCATCCCTGATTCAAGGACGGTGTCTGATCTTGAGGAAAGACCAGGTCCTTCGTGCACTTCCAGGCCAATTCCGTGTCCAGTTGAATGCCCGAAGTATTCTCCATAACCTTTTTCAGTGATAAAGTTTCGGGTCAGCGCATCAGCTTCCTTTCCTGTCATGCCCGGTTTAATACCGGCCATTCCACGAAGCTGGGCTTCAAGAACTATATCATAGATTTCCTTCAGTTTATCCACTGGGTTGCCGAGGGAAACGGTACGTGTAATATCGGAGACATAACCTTTATAGTATGCACCATAATCAAGGGTAACAAAATCACCCGCTTCAATCACCTTGTCACTTGCCACTCCGTGAGGAAGGGCTGAACGATAGCCGGAAGCAACGATAATATCAAATGAAGAAGAAGTGGCCCCTTGCTTTCTCATAAAGAATTCTAGTTCATTTGATACCTCAAGCTCTGTTCTTCCTGGTCGGATAAACTCAAGTATATGTGTAAACGCAGCATCTGCAATGGCTGCAGCTTCCTTTAATATCTTAATCTCTGATTCCGTCTTAATCAAGCGTAACTTTTCAATTTCCCCAGAGACTGGGACAAGTTCTGCTTCAAGCGCTTTGTCAAGTTCTCTATAGGCGGAATACGTCACATGGCTTTCTTCAAATCCAAGCTTATGAATGCCAAGTACCTTTGCCTGTGCAGAAACTTCATCCTGGATAAGGCCTTTATGCAGGATTACATCATACCCTTCACACTGTTTCGCAGCCTGCTCTGTATAACGGAAATCAGTTATAAAAAGGGCTTTTTCATTACTGATTAACACCATTCCCGAAGAACCGGTAAATCCAGTCATATACCTGCGATTAAAGCCACTTGTAATAAGCATCCCATCAATACCCAGTCTTTCAAAGGATGCTCTTAATTTTTGTATTTTTTCCATATACTTGTTCCTCCCCTTTAAATCACTCTTTTTTAAATGCTTCAAGCGCTAATTCATAACCGATGAGTCCGAGACCGGCTATCTGCCCCCTGGACACAGGAGCTATTACGGATTTGTGCCTGAATGTTTCTCTTTCATAAACATTTGAAATATGTACTTCGATGACGGGGCAATCGATTCCTGCTATCGCATCTCTGATTGCATAACTATAGTGCGTGAATGCTCCTGGATTAAATATAATCCCATCTATACCAGAGTCTTCCGCTTCGTGGAGTTTGTCAATCAATTCCCCTTCATGGTTCGATTGGAAACAGATTACCTTAATCTGGGATTCTGCCCCAAGCACCATCATTCTCTTTTCCAAATCCTCGAGTGTCTCGACACCGT
>DMSR01000122.1 GCA_003457145.1 Bacillus sp. (in: firmicutes) | reverse complement strand
TTGACAATCCGCGTAGGAGCCAAACCATACTTTTGTTTGCGAAGGAGCAAACGCCATCCCATGGTTTAAATCCATAGCATCACCTTCAGATTTATCTTTATTCAAATCTACAAGCACAAGCTCTTCTGCCACACCTTGATTGATCATGGCAAAGGCATAGCTTGAGCCAACAAATCCTGTTCCGACCAGAACGACTCTGTTTACACGGCTTTTCATTATGTCATCCTCCTACTGATTTACAACCTATTGATATTAATTATACCACCCTTACACTGTATATTATTTCACAATCCATAGATATTTTTCCTGCAAAATCAATAACAATTTGATTACAAATTTGATACTGTTACTTCCAAAAGTAAAAATGGCTTCTGGGTATGATCATTTATTATAATGTTACCCTTCAGGAGTATTTCGAAAAGATCACGAAGCCAATAAAGGAAGATAATATAAGGTTAATTTCAGGAAGCAACAATCAATGCAAAATAACCATTATAAAAAAACCATATATACTATAGTTCCCACTATAGAAGTTATAAAACAGGAAAAAAAGTTTACTATGTCGTTATTGATCCAATCGTATCCCGAAACTTTTGCAGTTGGCTTATTGCAGTGAATGATTCTTTCTGTTTGCAGGCCACATACTCTACAGTTATAAATAGCCTGGAAGTGCGCACCTAAAAAAGAATCCAATACCGCTCCTGCAAAACCGAAAAGGAAAATCACCAAAGCCAATTCCCATTCAAGCCTGAACAGCATGTAAGCCACAAGGGCGATTAAAAGGGATCCTGCAGCTGAAGCAAAACTACCTAGGCCAGAGATGGCACCTGATGTCCCTCGTGGAACCCTTTGCAGACTTTTTACTGACAAAGGATTTCTTTTGCTTAAAGTACCAATTTCTGATGCCCATGTATCAGCATTGGCACTTGCCAGGGAAATTGCAAATGCAAGAATCCACGCGGGGTGGGGCAATAGTAAATGACCTAGACCAAGAAGTCCAGCTGTACCACCGTTGGCGACAACCTGCGCCCAGTCCCTTGTTGAACCCTTTTCATGCAATTCCCCGAGAAATTTCTTTCGTGTCCGTTTGTATCTTGACCATAAACTGGAGGTAAGGAAGAATACTCCCATTAAGACTAAGCCGTTGATTCCGAACCCCATCATTATAAAAAACCCTGTAAAAAAGGCAGCTGCAGCACCTGATAAGCTTAGAAGTCCAAAGTACTTAGCAGCAACCGAAACGATCCCGATAAAAAACAGCATCGAAAATTGATCAATCTCCACAGAAAATGACCTCTGCTTCAGTGATGATTTTTCCTACAGCAATATCGTGGGTTTCTATGGGGAGATCTGGAATAAGCTGTTTTTGGAAGGCTAATGACAAAGTGTTGCCTTGATAGTTTTGCAGAAACCGGTCATAGTATCCTCCGCCAAATCCAAGCCGATAACCATTCTTAGAAAATGCTAATCCTGGAACGACAATTAAATCAATTTCGACAGGATCCACTGATTTAGTTTCGCCTACGACTGGTTCGTAAAGACCGAAATAAACTGTTTCCAACTGAGAAAAACGAGTTAGTTCACGGAAATTAAGACTTCTCGAATTAGCTTCACACTTGGGGACTACGATCCTTTTGCCTTGTTCCCAAGCCTTCCTGATTAGTTGGAATGTATCCACCTCCGGACTTTTAGAAATAGTGATGCCAATGGTCGAAGCGCTCTTCCAAGATACATCCTCATATAGACGGTGAGCGATCTGATATGATAAATCCTCATATAAAGGTAGGGTCAGCTCTGACAGAGTTTTTTTTATCAATTTACGGAGTTCTTTCTTTTCTTCCATTCTTCCATTCCTCCAAACATCAATGATTATGAGTATGATCTATGTAATGACTTTACCATTTTTTTCTTCATGTAGCATTCTTCAATTAATTTTTTGCCGGTAAATGATTCGGCTATGGGCTGGGTTTTAGAAAAGGCAAAATGTCCAACCTTTTAATTCCTATCTCCCTAAGCAATAAAAAATGGCAAACAAAAAAGCAGCTGGGAAAATTCCCGCTGCTTATTTTGTTTCACGGTGTGCAGTTGCACGTTTTTCTCTTGGGCAGTATTTCTTAAGCTCAAGACGATCTGGATTATTTCGCTTATTTTTTTTAGAAATATAGTTGCGATCTCCGCACTCTGTGCAAGCTAATGTAATATTTACACGCATGTAATTTCCCTCCAAACTAATTCAAGCTAGGTTCGTGCATACGACTTTTCTATAATATCACTTTTTGTCGGGAAATGCTAGTGCGTTTTTTAAAAGTAAATTATTCATGTTGTTAACTGAATTTTTCTCTGTTCCTTCAATAGACCAATAGCTGCTTTTTTGTGTTTCACGCGGACCTATTTTCAAATCCAGGCAAAAAAGGCTGGCCGATGCTCCNNTGCTCCCTTAGCCATAGGCTGATAATTCAGTGTACCCGATTGCAGGCAATTCCAAAAGCGTTCTGTACTTATATTCCAAAGCGGTTGGACCGTACACTGCTTCATTTTTCCGGCATCATTCATTCCATTCACAAGAATAATCTTTTTTTCTACAAAGTGATAAATAACTTCCTCTGTTGGCGAAACAAAACTGAAGTGTTCGTTAGCAGCATCAGCATGCCGCTGAATTAGAATTAATTTTGCTTCCTTTATACTTTGAGAATGGTTTGTAACAAATATATCGAAATAATCCACCTTTGAATGGATATCTTTTTGTTTAATTTTAATCGACAAATGATTAATTGGAAGTAACCTCTCACTACAGTTTTCAAGCCAGTTAATTTTACCGCTTACCCATAGCCCAAGGGTAAAAACTAATGGTTTCCTGTAAGTTTCCATAACCAGATTAAGTTGTTGTGGAGAATATGCTTTCGTTGTCATTTTATTCCCTCCTTTTTATCAATTAGATGATTGTACTTCTTCATAAACTGCTTCTGTTTTTTTTGCGTTTTGTTTCCAGCTGAATTTACTTTCTATTCTTAATTTCCCACGTTTAGCAATCTTTTTTGAAAGCTGTTCATTTTCAATGATGAATTTGATTGAATTTGCCAAGCTTGTTTCGTCCCCTGCTTCCATATGAAATCCGGTTTTNNCAGCCAGGCCAAACGGTTCATAAGTACTAGGAAATACAGCGAGATTACATCTTTGCAATAATCCTATTCGCACACTGTCAGGTACAAACCCAATGAAATAAACGGTGCCGGATAACGATAACCGATCAACCATCTGCCTGTACATTTCAAGGAGCGGACCATTTCCCGCAATCACAAAGCATACATCCGGATGTGTATCCTTAATAATTTCTGCAGCTTTAATCAGGCTATCAAACCCTTTCTCTTTGACAATCCTTCCAATCGAGAAGACTACTATCCTGCCTTTTAAAAAAGGGTAGATTTCATCTATATTTATTTGTGGCTCATTTCGTGAAAATTCAGCATCTCCACCATTCACAATTGAAGTTATTTTCATATCAGGTAGTTCAAATAGAGTTGATACTTCCTTAGCCATATACTCGCTGCAGACAATGACCTTATGTGCTGAAAGAGAAAGTTCCTTTTCCTTGTTGAATATAAACTGCTGTAGTTCTGTGAATATTCCCTTATTCCGGCCATATTCGGTTCCATGAACCGTAGCAATCAATGGTATATCTATTAACTTGCTTATATATTCAGCGGATGCACCGGTGAGCCAATCGTGAGTGTGGATGGCATGTATGCAGGTATGGTCAGCAATGGATAATGCTTTATCTGCAACTGCCAGATTCAGTCCGCCAATCCATGCCAGAAAATCCGAATCTTGATCATTTAAAGGAGAAACCCGATGGACATGAACTCCATCTCTCTTTTCATAACTTGAAGCTTGATTTTGCATTGCGGTGATTACATGGATTTCATGCCCCCTGCTAACAAGTTCAACAGACAGGGCTTGGACATGTCTCGCCAGCCCTCCAATGATATGCGGTGGATATTCCCATGAGAGCATAAGGATGGTCTTCCTGCCTGAGGGTGATTGATTTCGCATCACTTTTTGCTGCTCCCTTCCACATTCTCATAATAGGTATATGTACTGACTTGGTTAGTCCAATCAGGAGGTAGATATAAGGAGCCGACAGCTGCTGAATCTTTCGGTTTAACTTGAGAAATCATTTTATTCGACTGCAGCACCGGGAAAAAGCATTGTTCCGTTCGCATGATTCCAAGTTCAACAACATAATCCCTGCTGGGGCTTATTCCTTTAAAAAGCCAGCTTGAGTCCTCTGGACGCAAGACTACTTCGTGTATACAACCAGCCTTGGCAACTTCTAAATTATTCGGGGTAATATCATACAAGCGCAAGCTTTTCACAGCCCGACCATTTGGTATATTGAAATATTTGCAGATAAACTGAAGTTTGTCCTCATTCACCTGCCAAAAAGCGAAAAGCTTTCCGGGAGTGAGGACCCGTACAGCGAGATAGTCTTTCATTTTGTTTTCATATCGTTTCTGTCCTTTCACGCTGCACCTCCAAATTATTAAATATATGTTTGAATTATATTTTTTATTCCCTTAATTAATGTTAGCATTTTCCCCTTTAAGCTACAATGAACGCAAATTGTCGGATTTTGAACCTTCTTTACTACCCCTTGTTCAGTACACTATCTTTTTTTAAATAGTCATTATGTATTACAAAATTGGCGTTTTATCGACATGATTTACAGGGAATGGAAATCGCAATGTGACAAAACAACCATTTTTTTTCAAGAAAAAAATAGGAATCGAATTTTCTGATATGGAATGGTAAACTAACTTTATGTGTTCTAATTACAGCTCGGGGGGAAATAACAGATGAGCTTCATTATCATAAGCCTTGTTGCCTTGGCAGCGATCCTTTTTTCACTTTCTTTCTTTTTAAAAGATCCATACAGAGAATTGCGAGAGGAAATAGATCAGCTGACAATCCAGCAGATACAGGATCTTTACCAGATAAAAAAGAAGTTAAAAGTGCTAGAAGAAGAATTACTCGTATCTGATTCAGTTCTGGATAAGCAATCATCCTTCAATACTGAAAAGAAACAAATACATGAAATCATTAAAAACCAGGTTTGGTCCCTTGCCCAGCAAGGCATGGATATCAACCAGATTGCCAGACAATCTTCACTATCAACCGAAGATGTTCAGGAGATCATTAATGACTTTGTTGATAAAGGACAGATCGTATGAATAAACGGACAGCACAATCATTCGCATTAGGAATTCTATTTTCTGCCATATTCCTGTGGGCAGGCAGCAGTGTCATTGCCGACAATGAACCTAAACAACAGGTAACTGTCGCAAACGCAAAACAGCTTTTGGAGAAAAAAGGGTACAAAGTGTTAAACAACAGCGACTTCACTAAACTATCCGAGAAAAAAGCGGAAGTTAAAGAAGGAACAAAAGAGGAAGCAGTAAAAGAAGAGCCAAAAAAGGAAGGTATTGAAGAGAAACCACAAGCTGAAGACATTGCTGAAGAGACAGATAAATCTGAAGCCAAGGAAGAGAAAAATTTCACTCTTGTCATTGCAGAGGGAGTGACACCAGGTGATGTCGCTGCAAACCTGAAGAACCAGGGAATCATTGAGGAAGAGAAAAAATTTGAGCGCTACTTAATCGACCAAGGGTTCCATACGAAAATTCAAATTGGTGAATACCAACTGAATGGCACAATGGATTACTATCAAATCGCAAAAATCATAACTAAAAATAGGTAAATAAGATAAAAGATTTCACAATTTAACCTGAACTATGTCCGAATTCACAATAGGTTCGGACATTTTTTGTAGTTTCACCTGAACTTTGTCCGAAGTTGCCAGGCTTGATTTCACTTGAATTGGAAGTCGCTCTGAAGATAATGAACATTTACCGGCTCACCCGTTGGTGTCTTAGCGATACAAGATCCAGGTACCGCCTTGATCAGCCGTGATAGGTATGAGACGGAAGTGATCAGGCAGTTTTCCCACCGCCACAGCCGGCTTATGAGTAGGGCTCGAGCTAGAATAACCTTAGTATACCTGGGTAAATAAATAATAAAGGAGCAGGGTTTTCCCCCTGCTCCTTTATTATTATTGGCTCTAACCTATTGATTAAGGTCATACCTTTTGCCTTTTACCATGTAAAATACATGCTCAGCTATATTGGTTACGTGGTCTGCTGCTCTTTCAAGGTATCTGCTGATTAATGACAGCTGGGTGATTTGTGCTATTTGCTCTGGTTTGCTCTGGCTTAGGGTCAATAATTCCTGTATTGTCTCTCCATACAGATCATCTACTTGATCATCCATCTTGGCAACTTCCCGGGATTTTGACAAATCCTCCTCATTGAAGGATTCCAAAGCTAAAGTCAGCATTTGTACAGACAACTGATGCATTTGTTTTATATGTTCTATCGGTTTAATCAGTGGCTCGTTTCCAATCCTTATCGCTGACTTTGCAATATTGACTGCGAAATCTGCCATCCGTTCGATATCTGTCGCAATTTTTATCGCAACAATGATCCTTCTTAAATCAATCGCAACTGGCTGCTGCTTTGCAATCAATAAAATCGCGAAATCATTGATTTCTTCTTCAAGAAGATTAGCCTGAGCATCATCCTCTAAGATTTGAAGCGCAAGTTCAACATCTTTATTTTCCAGGGCCACAAGAGACTGATTTAGTGCATTGACAGCAAAATTTCCGAGCTCAAGTAATTTTCCGTGCAAAATATTCAGGTCCTCTTGAAATCTTTCTCTAACTACCATAATATCCCCATCTTTCCAATTGGATTGTATAAATTATCCGAAGCGCCCAGTAATATAATCTTCTGTCCTCTTATCTGAAGGATTGGAGAAAATTTTATCAGTTTCTGCAAATTCAATTACTTCGCCATTTAAGAAGAATGCGGTCTTATCAGAAATTCTAGCTGCCTGCTGCATATTATGTGTAACGATAATGATACTGAATTCTTTCTTCAATTCCTGGACTAGTTCTTCAACCTTGAGTGTTGAAATCGGGTCAAGTGCAGATGTTGGTTCATCCATAAGAATAACATCTGGCTCAATTGCCAGAGCACGTGCAATACAAATCCGCTGCTGCTGCCCCCCGGATAGTCCATACGCATTCTGGTTCAATCGGTCTTTAACTTCATCCCAGATGGCTGCACCTCTTAGGCTTTTCTCAACGATTTCATCGAGGATTTTCTTATCACGTATCCCATGGATTTTTGGACCGTATACAATGTTCTCATAAATCGATTTCGGGAACGGGTTTGGTTTTTGGAACACCATACCCACACTTGTTCTTAAATCCTCTACACCATATGATTTATCAAGGATATTTCGTTCCCTGTATAAGATTTCTCCAGAGATTTTCACAGTTGGAACAAGCTCGACCATTCGGTTCAAAGTTTTAATATAGGTTGACTTACCACAGCCTGAAGGACCGATAATAGCTGTTACCTCATTTTCATGGATCGCCAGGTTAATATTTTTCAACGCTTGGCTTTCTCCGTACCAAAGATTAAGGTCCTTCGTATTGTATACAATCTTTTTGTCATTTTTCATTCCCTTGGTTTGTCTGTCAAAAGCTGCATTGGCTTTATTGTTCTCAGTTATTACTGGCATTCTAAACCCTCCCAGAACTAATATCTTTTTTGGAATTTATTCCGAATAATGATGGCAATCGAGTTCATTGCGAATAAAACAATTAATAGTATAACGATTGTTGCAGCAGCGAGGTTTGCATATTCGGCAACTAGTGCAGAGTCAATTGTCCAATAATAAATCTGCACAGGCAAAATCGTAAACTTGTCAAAAATTCCATCTGGAAGAGGTATCAACAATGCAGGTATACCTATGACGACTAGTGGTGCTGTCTCACCAATTGCACGAGAAAGGGCAAGAATGACACCGGTAAGGATACCCGGCAAAGAAGCCGGCAAGACTACATTCTTAACAGTTTGCCATTTGGTAGCGCCCATTCCATAGGATGCTTCCCTTAGAAATTGCGGTACAGCACGGATCGCTTCCTGACTGGCAACCACAACGACTGGAAGAACAAGAAGGGACATCGTCAACCCTCCCGCCAGCACAACGGAACCTAAATCAAGCGCTCTAGCAAATACGGTCAAACCAAGAATACCGAAAACTACGGATGGCACACCAGCCAAATTTGAAATATTCGTCTTAATGAAGGAGGAAACGCGCCCCTTTGTAGCATACTCTTCAAGGTAGATGGCTGTCCCTACTCCCAAAATCATTGTTACAGGCGTAACAACAAGCATAAGCCATAAAGTCCCTGTGATAGCTCCCATGATTCCTGCCCGTTCAGGATCAGTCGAAAGCTTGTTTGTCAGGAAGTCCAGGTTAATCCAGCCTAACCCATCAGCAAGGACACGGTAAATCAAAACAACTAATACTATCAGTCCAAATGATGTTGCCAGGAAGAAAAATGTTTTTGCCAGATTATTGGCAAACAAGCGACTTCCCATTTTTTTTTGAACCTGAGCTGTATCGACATATTTCATATTAATATTCCTCCCTGAACCTGCGAGAGATATATTGAGCAATTAGGTTCATTACTAGTGTAAAAACAAATAAAGTCATTGCTACTGCGTAGAGACTGTAGTAAAGAGTCGTTCCGGCAGCCGCTTCTCCACCTGTGACTTCGACAATATAAGCAGTCATCGTCTGCATTGATTGAGTGACATCAAAAGTGAAATTTTTAGAACTTCCGCTGGCGATTGTTACAATCATCGTTTCCCCGATTGCTCTGGAGATCCCAAGTACGAAAGAAGCCATGATCCCTGAAATCGCAGCGGGAACAACTACTTTCCAGGTCACTTCCAGTTTCGTCGCCCCCAAAGCCAATGCNNATGATCATGATTCCCATGACTATACCGGGGCTTAAAATATTGGTAGGTTCAAGACCAGGAACAAATGACCTTAATAAAGGTGTTACGAATGTAAAAGCAAAGAAGCCATAAACGATCGTTGGTATTCCAGCTAAAATTTCAAGGAGAGGCTTTAAAGCTTTTCTTAATCTATCAGATGCATATTCGCTCAGAAAAATCGCTGTCATCAGGCCGATAGGTATAGCAACCATCATCGCAATTGCAGATGAAATAATCGTACCTGTCAGCAATGGCAAAACACCAAATACAGCATTTTCTCCAAGCGGCTTCAATTGAGTGCCTGTAAAGAAATCTATGATCGGAACCTCTTTGAAAAAAGCAATAGTTTCAGTAAATAAAGTAAGTACAATTCCAATAGTAGTAAGAACAGAAATTGCTGCTATACCGAATAATATTCCAGGCACCAATTTTTCGGTATAATTATTGACACTTGGAGCTTGTTTCTTTTCCTTTATCAATTCACGCACACTCATTTTTCCATTTCCTTCTTGAACAGCGCTTTTTGCCAAGCGAAAAAACCCCTTTCATCCTTCTCTCATCCAAAGAAGAAGTCTCCACCTGAATTACATACGGAACCTGAATTCAGGTTTTAGTACATACAAGAAGATGAGAAGGTCATACCTCTCATCTTCCTTCATATTGAGCAATTTATACTTACTTTAAACCGTTTAAAGTTTCCAGAGATGTTTGGACATCTTCATCAGTTAATGGTGCAAAGCCAGTCTCTGCTGCAATATCCTGTGCATTTTCCATCGTATAGATTGCGTAATCCAATACTTGCGGCTTCTCTTTTGCATGATTCACATTTAAATATGTGAATACAGGTCGAGTAAATGGAGCATAGGCCCCATCCTCTTTAATTGAATCTAAAGATGGTTCAACCGGGCCGTTTCCAAAATCAACTTTAACAGCACCCAGTTTATCTTTATTGCTTTCATAGTACCCATAGCCGAAGAAACCAATGGCATTTTTATCCTTTGATACAAGATCGACAAGTGTTGAATAATCCTGCTGAAGATTAATATTTTCAGGTAAGTCCTGCTCGTGAAGGATACTTTCGTACATAAACTCGTAAGTGCCGTGGTTTTCATTTGGACCGTATGTTTTGATTTCCTCATCCGGGAACTCAGCACGAACGTCAGACCACTTTTTCTTTCCAGCACTAGCCAGGAAAATATCTACAACTTCTTGTTGAGTAAGCTCAGCAGCCCAATCATTCTCTTTATTGATTACAATTGTTATTCCATCTAAAGCAACCTTCAATTCCTGAACATCGATTCCAAGCTCTTCAGCCTTTGCTTTTTCTTCATCTTTTATTTGTCGGGAAGCATTATTGAAGTCCGTTCCGTCTTCTGCAAGAAATTTCTTGAATCCAGCTGACGTTCCTGAGCGGCTTACTTCAACAGAAACATCCTGCTCACCCATATAATTCTCAGCCATACGTGCCATAAAAGGATAGACTGTCCCAGAACCATCTATAACAACACTACCTTCTAATTCTTCACCATTTCCACCTTCATTGGAATCTCCGCCTCCGCAAGCTGCAGTAAATACCATTACAGCTGCAAGGATTAATAACAGGCTCATCTTTTTAAGACTCTTCATTCCTTAATTCCCCCTAAGAGTGGTTGTTTGTCTACATCCTAAGAATAAAGCTTTTCTTTTAACGTTGTTTTAACTGAATGTAAAGGTTTTGTAAATTCCTTTGACGATTGTGTAAAAAGATCTAAATGGGGTATAAATTTTAGTGCTTCAATTGTGATTAGTATACCCAGGTAAAATAAAAAAAAATAGNNCCTCTGCAATTTCTTCAAGCAGCTCCTCGCCTTCTTCAAGCTTTTCTACTTTTTGAACAGGTTGTTCAGGGTTCATATTCCCTTCCAAGCGTTTCTTTTTCAACTCAAAATACGTATCAAGGACTCTCCGTCCAATATTATTATTCGCATGATGTCCCTGGTTCCCTTCATAGGCCCAGGGTACCATAACAGACATCGCGATTTCTGGGTTTTCAGATGGAGCATACGCCACAAGGCTTAAATTCATAACTTCTGGAGGAAGCTGGTCCATGGGAAACTTTTTCCTATCTGGTCCGTCGTAAAATGCCTGTGCAGTCCCCGTTTTACCTGCTGGCTTGTATGCTGCTGAATTAAATGAACCATAAGCAGTCCCGCCAGGCTCCTGCATGACTCTTCTGAATCCTTCCTGTACTATTTCGAACCATTCAGGTTTAGCGTCGACCTTATTCAAGACAACTGGTTCAAATTCATTCAGTACAGGACCGACTTCATTGTTTTTCATTACTGGCTCTCGAAGTTCCTTTACCATTCTTGGCTGAAGTCGTGCCCCCCCGTTAGCAATCGTTGAAACATACTGGGCCAGCTGGAGGTTGGTGTACGTATCGTATTGCCCAATTGAAAAGTCGAGCAGCAGACCAGGCCCCCTCTCCATCCCTTTAAAGCCAACCATCTCATTCGGAAGGTCAATTCCAGTCCTGGCACCCAGGCCAAATTGGCTGTAATAGTTTCTCATTGTATCAAAAGCAGCCGGGTTAAGCGGCAGAGGCTGATCATAGCGGTATACCCCGTTACCGATTTTGATAGCCGTATGGAACATAAAGACATTCGAAGATACTTTCAAAGCATTTCGGGCATCTAATGTGCCAAGACCTGCCTTCCATGAACTTTTAGGGTTTGTATTTTTAATTTTAACAGGTGTGTCATAAAAGGTTGTACTAGGATTAATTGCCCCAGTTTTCAATCCTGTCAGCACGGTCGCCCCTTTCACCGCAGATCCGACGTTATAAGAAGTCGTAAAATTCCCGCTGGCAAAATCCTGCATCACCGTTTTACCAGTTTTCTCATCCCTTTCAATCTGTTTTCCGGCAAGTGTCAGGATTTCACCTGTGTTTGGATCCATCAAAACGACAAACGCCCTGTCTAAAAGACGTGTTCTTGGTGTTTGTTTTGCCTTTACTAGCTCCTCTTCTATAATCTTTTCAACTGCTAATTGAAGGTCCATATCGACAGTCAGGACGAGGTCTTTGCCACGCTGCCCTTCAGTAATCACCTTCGTGTCCAGAACATTTCCAGCTTTATCGGTGATATTTTTAACCTTTGCTTTTTGCCCGTGGAGAACGTCTTCATATTGCAGTTCAATATAACTCGTTCCGACCCGGTCATTACGGCTGTAATCACGCGAAAGGTAAT